>NZ_JBICYZ010000048.1:0-74844 GCF_043201465.1 Kitasatospora sp. NPDC048298 | reverse complement strand
TCCGCGGAGACCACCACGGTGTGGGACACCCCGGGGGTGTTGTCCACGAAATTGGTGATCAGCCAGTTCAGGTTCTGTGCGGCCTGGCTCATCTGGTTCAACTCAACGCTCCTGGTGATCTGCGCCGTTGCCGTCGCTCCGGCCACCGAAACTATCGAATCCGGGCTGCTGGGCACCATGCTGGAAGCCCGCCTGGTTGGCGGCCTGCTCGGCGCCGGCGCGACGGCCCTGCTGGATGCCGCGACGCAGGTTGGTCAGCCGGCCGCGGACCTCCTCGGGAGCCCGGGAGACCTGGGGACCGGTCAGCGGCGAGGCCTCGGCGGTGCCGGAGACCAGGTTGGCCTGCGGGGTCCGCCGGGGCAGGCCCGACATGGTGACGCCGCTGGTCGAGGGCTCGCGGATCTGCTCGGCGCGGCGCCAGCGCTCGTCGTTCGCGGACGGACGCCACGGCGCGTCGCCGGTGCCCGGCTGCGGCTGGCCCTGCTGCGGAGCCGGCTGGGGGGCCTGCGGCTGCTGGGGGGCCTGCTGCTGAGGAGCCTGTTGCCGCGGGGCCTGCGGCTGCTGCGGGGCCTGCTGCTGCGGAGCCGGCTGGGGCGCCTGCCGCGGCGCCTGCCGCGGAGCGTGCTGCTCCTCGGCCTGCGGCTGGAACTCCGGCGCGGAGGTGCCGGGGCGGCGCGGCTGGTACGGCCGCGGCCGCGCCTGCTGCGGGCCCTCGGACTGCGGGAACCAGGGCTGCTCGCCGCCGGTCGGCAGCGCCATCGGCTCCTGGTGCGGCAGCGGCTGGGGCTGCTGCGGGGCCTGCTCCTGGCGCACCGGCTCCGGACGCGGCGGGTTCGGCACGTTCGGCAGCACCGGCTCGACCAGGCCGAGGCCCAGCGGGTCGCGCGGGTCGATCTGGCTGGCCTCGAAGCGCGGGCGGGCGAACTGCTGGGTGCTCTCCACCGGCGCCGGCTCGGCCGACGGCAGCGGCTGGGGCTGCTGCTGGGCCTGCGGCGGCAGCTGCGGCTGACGGTCGCGCTGCGGCGCGTCCGGACCGGGGCGCTGCGGACCGCGCGGGCCCTGGGCGGCGGGCCGACCGGGGGCGCCGGGGCCCTGCGGGGCCGGACGGCGCTGCGGCAGGCCGTCCTGCGGACGGTTGCCCGGACGGGCGCCCTGCGGCGGCGTGCCGGGACCGCCGGGGCGGCCGTGCTGCGGCTGCTCGCCGGTCCGGGCACCCGGACCGCCGTCGAACTCGCCGCCGGGACGCGGCCGTTCCTGGCCGGGACGGCCCGGCAGGGGCTGACCGGCCTGCGGCTGGTTCGGCTGCGGCTGGCCGGGCTGCTGCGGACGGGCCTGCGGCTGGCCGGGCTGCTGCTGACCGGCCTGGGGCTGGCCGGGCTGCTGACGGTCGCGGCGGGGCAGGCCGTTCGGGCCGCTCTGCGGCGGGCCCTGGCGGCCCGGGGTGCGCTGCGGCAGACCGCCCTGCTGGGCCTGCTGCGGAACCTGCTGGCTCTGCGGGGCCTGCGGAGCCTGCTGGTTCTGCGGAGCCTGCCGCTTCTGCTTCGGCTGCGGCTGGGCGGGCTGTCGGCCCTGGCCCTGCTGACCGCCGCCCTGCGGGGGGTTCTCCCGCAGCGACTGGCCGACCTTGCGGGTCGGCAGACCGCCGCCGGGCGCACCCGGACCGGCCTGCGGACCGGGGCCCGCCTGCGGACCGGGGCCGGCCGGAGCGGTCGGGCCGCCCTGGCCGAGCTGCGGGCGCCCGCCCTGCGGGGCACCGGCGGCCGGGCCCTGGCCGAGCGCGGCCGGACCGCCCTGGCGGCCGGGCGGCATCTGGCGCTGCTGGCGCGGCGTCGGGGCGACCCCGCGCTGCTGCTTGCCCTGGCCGGAGCCGGCCCGGCCGGCACCGGCACCGCGGCGGTCGCCGGAGTTGGTGACGTCCACCGGGAGCATGACCAGCGCGGTGGTGCCACCGGAGTCGCTGGGACGCAGCTGGATGCGGATGCCGTGTCGCAGGGACAGGCGGCCGACCACGAAGAGGCCCATGCGGCGGGAGACGGAGACGTCCACCGTCGGCGGGTTGGCGAGGCGCTCGTTGATCTCGGAGAGGTCGTCGGGGCTCAGGCCGATGCCGGTGTCGTGGATCTCGACCAGCACGCGGCCGTCCGGCAGCGCGTGGCCGGTGACCCGGACGCGGGTCTGCGGGCTGGAGAACGAGGTGGCGTTCTCCAGCAGCTCGGCGAGCAGGTGGACGAGGTCGTTGACGACGCGGCCGGCGACCTCGGCCGACGGCACGGCGGCGAGCTCGATGCGCTCGTACTGCTCCACCTCGGAGGCGGCGGCGCGGAGCACGTCGACCAGCGGGACGGGCCTGGTCCAGCGGCGGCCCGGGTCCTCACCGGCGAGGACGAGGAGGTTTTCGCCGTTGCGGCGCATGCGGGTCGCGAGGTGGTCCAGCTTGAAGAGGTTGGCCAGCTGGTCCGGGTCCGCCTCGCGGCTCTCCAGCTCGGAGATGAGCGACAGCTGGCGCTGGATGAGGCCCTGGCTGCGGCGCGAGAGGTTGGTGAACATCGCGTTGATGTTGCCGCGCAGGAGGGCCTGCTCGGCGGCGAGGCGGACGGCCTCGCTGTGCACCATGTCGAACGCGTGGGCCACGTGGCCGATCTCGTCGGTGGAGTCGATGGCGACCGGCTCGACCGTGGTGTCGACGTCGTGGGGGTCGGCCTCGGAGAGGGTCTTGACCAGCTCGGGCAGGCGGCGCTCGGCGACGTCCTCGGCCGCGGCCTGGAGGCGGGTCAGCGAGCGCACCATCGAGCGGGCGATCAGACCGGCGCCACCGAGGGCGAAGAGCAGCACCAGGGCGATCGCGACACCGATGATCAGGGCGTCGGCATCGGCCTGGGACTGGAGGTCCTGGGCCTTGCCGTCCAGGTTCTCGATGAGCTTGGACTCGATCCGGCGCTCGGCGGTGATCTTGGCGCTGGCCTTCTCGTACCAGTCCTTGTAGGTGACCGCCTCGGTCTGGCGGATGCCGCTCTGGGTGAGGACCGTGGAGGCGTAGCGGTCGGCGTCGGAGACTACCGAGTTGTAGCTCAGCTGGCTGCGCAGGTTGTCCAGGTCGTGCGCGGTGTAGATGTTGTTGAAACTCGCGATCGCGTTGTCGTACGAGCTGCGCAGGCGGATACCGAAGGACTCGTCGCTGGGGCTGAGGTCGGGGCTCTTCGGGTTGGCCAGCGCGGCGCTGATCAGGGCCCGCTGCTGCGAGGTCGCGTCCTTCGCCAGCGAGAACTGCTGGAGCGCGCCGGTGGCGATGACCAGGTCCTTGCTGTTCGACGCGAGCGCGATGTCCTGGGTGATGGACAGCAGGTCGCGGATGATCACGTCGTAGGCGGTGATCGTCGACTGGATGTTCTGGTTGTTCTGGTACGGCAGGCTGCGGGTGTCCGCGATCGAGTTCAGGTCCTTGCGGATCTGGAGCAACAGCGCCTTGCCGCCGGACAGTTGGAGGTCCTCGAACTTGTCGGAGGAGGCGGTGAAGGTGCGGCTCAGGTCGTCGGTGGACTTGCGGGCCGCGACGATGTCGTCGTCCAGCGGGGCGGTCGGGTCGTGGGTGATCGGGCCGGCGCTGATGTCGCGCTCGGTCTGGAGCGCGTCCGCGAGGTTGGTCGCCTTCTTGGCCAGGTCGGAGAGGTTGGCCATCTGGGCGAGTTGCTGCGAGTTCTCCATCGAGCTCTGGATGCGCAGGCCACCGAGGACCAGCGAGACCAGCACGGGGAGGGCGAGCAGCGCGATCAGACGGGTGCGGATGCGCCAGTTGCGCATCGCGAGCCGGCTCAGACCGGTGGCGCGGCGCCGGGTCAGGGAGGTGCGGAGTTTGTCCCGGGTGGACTTCCGCTCCTGGCCGTCCTCCTCCGGGCGGCCGGGGGCCTCGGGTGTCACCGGCTCGGCGGGGCCGCCGGGGGCCGCCGCCTGTTGAGGGGCTGCCACAGGCTCACGCGACTCCGGGTTACCCGCGGCGCCGCTACCCCTTTTGAAACGTCCCTGCACTGGCGTCGCAACCTCTGGACCGGGCGTCCCGCCGCGTCGCCACGGCCTGGACGGTGTCGAGTTTCCATCCGCACCCCGGCCGGTCCGGGAGAGCGGGCACCGGGGTGGACCACTCCCTACCCACGGTCCGTCGCATTCCAGCACAGCCGGGGAATCCCAACAAGGGCCGCAGGTACCGGGTGTCGGGCGCTACCGACCGCTTGCGCGATCTCACGGACTGTGTGCCAACGGGACCGGAATACCGCCTTTTTCGGACACTCGCCGGATGCATGCCAAGCGGGCGCAGCGTCGGGAAGAGTCACAGACCTTCCGGAATGCCCTTTATCGGAGGGAATGTCGGAAAATCCGAGTGCGGCGATATGTCGGATATCTGCGTTTTGCTCGGCATTTTGTGAGCAAAATCACAGCCCAATGTGTAGCTTTGGTCACGGCCTCTGTGGAATGAGATCTCGTAACCTGGCTGTCGCCTGGGCACGGCCTCGAATAAGCCTGCCCAGAACCCCTCCGAATCAATCGGAATCCATCAGGTCGTCCCGATCCGCCGCGATCGGTCCGGCCATGACCACGAGGTGCTCTCGATGTCCCAGGCGAAGAACGCCACCAAGTCCACGCTGTCCTGCCGCCCCACGGCGAACCCGCGCCGGACGACGCTGGCCTCGGTCGAGGACTTCAGCAAGATCCCGGGCGCCCGCAAGCCCGAGGACGTCGTGACCTACGGCACCGAGCTGCCGGCCGCCACCGCCA
This sequence comes from Kitasatospora sp. NPDC048298, assembly GCF_043201465.1. Classification (NCBI taxonomy): domain Bacteria; kingdom Bacillati; phylum Actinomycetota; class Actinomycetes; order Kitasatosporales; family Streptomycetaceae; genus Kitasatospora; species Kitasatospora sp. NPDC048298. The sequence goes on along the minus strand of NZ_JBICYZ010000048.1, from coordinate 70,077 downwards.
ACCCGCGCCGCATCCAGCTGATGGTCGCGCCGGTCGTCGTCGTTCAGGACTGACCCCCCGCAGCGCCGCGTCGAGGGCGCCGTCGTCACACCCGTGGCGGCGGCGCCCTCGCCGTTGTGCGGCGGGCGCCCTGCGGACCCCCGCGCCCCGGTCGGCCCGGACTCCGCCCCGACCGTCCTGAACAGGGGCAAAGCGGTCAGCCGAGGCCCCACGCGATAGCCTGGAGACCGATTGACGGGGCCGCGCCCACTGCGGGCGGGGCGCCAACCAGCGCCCGGGCGCGCCCCGGGCGGCCGACGAAGCGAGGGGTACCCCAGCCGTGCGCATTGCCAGGTTTTCCGTCCGGGAAGGGAGCCCTGCCGCCGGCAGCGTCTCCTTCGGCGTGGTGGAGGGCGACCCTTCCCAGCCCGACTCGCTGGTCGTCCACGCGCTGGCCGGCCACCCGTTCGGCCAGCCCCAGCCCACCGGCGAGAGCTTCCGCTTCCAGGACGTCCGGCTGCTCAGCCCGATGCTCCCGAACAAGATCGTGGCGGTCGGCCGCAACTACGCGGCCCACGCGGCGGAGCTGGGCAACGACGTCCCGGACGTCCCGCTCACCTTCTTCAAGCCGTCCACCTCGGTGATCGGTCCGACCGAGAACATCGCGTACCCGCCGTTCTCCTCGGACGTCCACCACGAGGCCGAACTCGCCGTGGTGATCGGCCGGATGTGCCGTGAGGTGCCGTTGGACCGGGTGCCCGAGGTGATCCTCGGCTACACCTGCGCCAACGACGTCACCGCCCGGGACGTCCAGCAGCGCGAGGGCCAGTGGGCCCGGGCCAAGGGCTTCGACACGGCCTGCCCGCTGGGCCCGTGGATCGAGACCGACCTCGACCCGAGCGACCTCGCGATCACGTGCACGGTCAACGGCGAGCTCCGCCAGGCCGGCCGCACCTCCCAGATGGTCCGCTCGGTCGCCGAGCTGGTCGTCCACATCTCCGAGGCCATGACGCTGCTGCCCGGCGACGTCATCCTCACCGGCACACCCGCAGGGGTGGGCCCCCTCAACGTCGGCGACGAGGTCGCCGTCTCCATCGAAGGCATCGGCACTCTCACCAACAAGGTGATCAAGCGTGGCTAACACTGACCCGGCCGTCCGGGTTCGCTTCTGTCCCTCCCCGACCGGCAACCCCCACGTGGGCATGGTCCGCACGGCCCTGTTCAACTGGGCCTACGCCCGCCACAACGGCGGCACGCTGGTCTTCCGGATCGAGGACACCGACTCCGCCCGCGACTCCGAGGAGTCGTACAACCAGCTGCTCGACGCGATGCGCTGGCTCGGCCTCGACTGGGACGAGGGCCCGGAGGTCGGCGGCCCGAACGCGCCGTACCGGCAGTCGCAGCGGATGGACATCTACGCCGATGTCGCCCGCCGCCTGCACGAGGCGGGCCACGCCTACCACTGCTACTGCTCCACCGAGGAGCTGGACGCCCGCCGCGAGGCCGCCCGCGCGGCCGGCAAGCCCTCCGGCTACGACGGCCACTGCCGCGAGCTGACCGACGAGCAGGTCGCCGTCTACAAGCTGGAGAAGCGCGAGCCGATCCTGCGCTTCCGGATGCCCGACAAGACCATCAGTTTCGACGACCTGGTCCGCGGCACGCTCACCTTCGAGCCGGAGAACGTGCCGGACTACGGCATCGTGCGGGCCAACGGCGCCCCGCTCTACACCCTGGTCAACCCGGTGGACGACGCCCTGATGGGCATCACCCACGTGCTGCGCGGTGAGGACCTGCTGTCCTCCACCCCGCGGCAGGTCGCGCTGTACGCCGCGCTCGCCGAGATCGGCGTCGGCAACGGCACCACCCCGCGCTTCGGCCACCTGCCGTACGTGATGGGCGAGGGCAACAAGAAGCTCTCCAAGCGCGACCCGCAGTCCTCGCTCAACATGTACCGCGAGCGTGGCTTCATCCGCGAGGGCCTGCTCAACTACCTGTCCCTGCTGGGCTGGTCGCTGGCCGAGGACCGCGACCTGTTCGACATGGACGAGATGGTCGCCGCCTTCGACGTCACCAAGGTGAACGCCAACCCGGCCCGCTTCGACCTGAAGAAGTGCGAGGCGATCAACGCCGAGCACGTCCGCCGGCTGGCCCCGGAGGACTTCGTCCGCCGCTTGGTGCCCTTCCTCCAGGGCGCCGAGCTGCTGCCGGCCGAGCCCACCGCCGAGCAGCTGGACCTGCTCGCCAAGGTGGCGCCGCTCACCCAGGAGCGGATGGTCGTGCTGAGCGAGATCGTGAACATGGCCGGCTTCCTGTTCGTGGCGCCGGAGAAGTTCGCCGTCGACCCGGACGACGCCGCCAAGGTGCTCACCGCGGACGCCCGCCCGGTGCTGGAGGCCAGCATCAAGGCGCTGGAGGAGCTCGCGGACTTCACCCCGGAGCCGATCCAGGCCGCGCTGCGCGAGGCACTGGTGGACGGGCTGGGCATCAAGCCCAAGTTCGCCTTCACGCCGCTGCGGGTGGCCGTCACCGGCCGCCGGGTCTCCCCGCCGCTGTTCGAGTCCATGGAGCTGCTGGGACGCCCTGAGACGCTGCGCAGGCTGCGGTCCTCCCTGGACGCCCTGCCGGCCGCCTGAGCGGGCCGCTGAGCAGGCCGCGGGCCCGGCTTCGTGCCGGGCCCGCGGCGTACCCGGAGGTCATCCGCAGGCCTCCCGGCCGCTGCCTGGGGTTATCGATTTTGGACCCGGGGCCGACGTCGGGTAATGTTCTTTCTGCGCCGCCCGGGAGGGAACGGACGAGGGAACGAAAGCCCCTCGGAAGGGACCGACCGAGAGGCGCAACGCCTGAGAAGGGCCCGCGAGGGTTCAACTCTGGTGGGGTATGGTGTAATTGGCAGCACGAGTGATTCTGGTTCATTTAGTCTAGGTTCGAGTCCTGGTACCCCAGCGCAGTACGTGAGTACGGCAACATAAAAGAAGATCAAGCCCCCGTTGTGTAGCGGCCTAGCACGCTGCCCTCTCACGGCAGTAGCGCCGGTTCGAATCCGGTCGGGGGTACTGATCCCGCAAGGGATCGACCGGTCCCGCGAGGGACCACCTGGAAAGCCCCCGTTGTGTAGCGGCCTAGCACGCTGCCCTCTCACGGCAGTAGCGCCGGTTCGAATCCGGTCGGGGGTACTTCAGAGCAGGAAGCCGATGGGCTCGCCCATCGGCCCTTGCTTTGTGTTGGGGTATGGTGTAATTGGCAGCACGAGTGATTCTGGTTCATTTAGTCTAGGTTCGAGTCCTGGTACCCCAGCCAGAAATTGGAAAGACCCCGGTTCCCCGGGGTCTTTTTCGTTGTGCAGTGGAGGCTTCCCGAAAGGGCCCCACCCGGTCGCGGGTGGGGCCCTTTCGGCGTTCTGCGGGGCCCGGTCGACCGGTGCGGGGAGGGCCTCCGCGCGGGCCTCCGCGCTGTCCATGCGCTAAGACCGCGGTCTCACTCCGCGAGACACCAGTTCAATCTCCGGCGAAAAGCGCCACTCTGGACGGGAGCGGCCCGGAAGTCTCGCGGGCGGCGCACACGCTTTGACCTCGACGACACTCGACGACACGAGAAGGCCGGCAGCGCGGCCGGCTGGAGGGAATCCGATGGGACGGACACTCGCAGAGAAGGTCTGGGACGACCACGTCGTGCGGCGTGCGGAGGGTGAGCCCGACCTCCTCTTCATCGACCTGCACCTGCTCCACGAGGTCACCAGCCCGCAGGCCTTCGACGGGCTGCGGCTGGCCGGCCGCACGGTCCGCCGCACCGATCTGACGATCGCCACCGAGGACCACAACACCCCCACCCTGGACATCGACAAGCCGATCGCCGACCCGGTCTCCAGGGTGCAGCTGGAGACCCTGCGCAGGAACGCCGCCGAGTTCGGCGTCCGGATCCACTCGCTCGGCGACGTCGAGCAGGGCGTCGTGCACGTCGTCGGCCCGCAGCTCGGCCTGACCCAGCCCGGCATGACCGTGGTCTGCGGCGACTCCCACACCTCCACCCACGGCGCCTTCGGCGCGCTGGCGTTCGGCATCGGAACCAGCCAGGTCGAGCACGTGCTGGCCACCCAGACCCTGCCGCTGGCGCCGTTCCGGACCATGGCGGTCACCGTCGAGGGCGAACTGCCCGAGGGCGTCACCGCCAAGGACCTGATCCTGGCCGTCATCGCGAAGATCGGCACCGGCGGCGGCCAGGGCTACGTCCTGGAGTACCGCGGTTCGGCGATCCGGGGCCTGTCCATGGAGGCCCGGATGACCATCTGCAACATGTCGATCGAGGCCGGCGCCCGGGCGGGCATGATCGCCCCGGACGAGACCACCTTCGCGTACCTCCAGGGCCGCCCGCACGCCCCGCAGGGCGAGGACTGGGACGCCGCCGTCGCGTACTGGAAGACCCTGGGCACCGACGAGGACGCGGTCTTCGACCACGAGATCTTCATCGACGCGAGCGAGCTGACCCCGTTCGTCACCTGGGGCACCAACCCCGGTCAGGGCGCCCCGCTGGGCGCGAACGTGCCCGACCCGGCCTCCTTCGCCGACCCGCAGGAGCGCGTCGCCGCCGAGAACGCCCTGCGGTACATGGGCCTGGAGGCCGGCACCCCGCTGCGCGAGGTGACCGTCGACGCCGTCTTCGTCGGCTCCTGCACCAACGGCCGGATCGAGGACCTGCGGGCCGCCGCCGCCGTCCTGGAGGGACGCCGGATCGCCGACGGCGTGCGGATGCTGGTCGTCCCCGGGTCCGTCCGGGTCGCCCTGCAGGCCGTCGAGGAGGGGCTGGACAAGGTGTTCACCGCGGCCGGTGCCGAATGGCGCCACGCGGGCTGCTCGATGTGCCTGGGCATGAACCCCGACCAGCTCGCCCCGGGGGAGCGCTGCGCCTCCACCTCGAACCGCAACTTCGAGGGCCGGCAGGGCAAGGGCGGCCGCACCCACCTGGTCTCCCCGCAGGTCGCCGCCGCGACCGCTCTCCTGGGTCGCCTCGCGGCCCCCGCCGACCTGACCGCCGACGTCGCAGCCGTGGAGGCCTGAGCCATGGAGAAGTTCACCACCCACACCGGCCGGGCCGTCCCGCTGCGCCGCAGCAACGTGGACACCGACCAGATCATCCCGGCCCACTGGCTCAAGAAGGTCACCCGATCCGGCTTCGAGGGCGGCCTGTTCGAGGCCTGGCGCAAGGACGAGTCGTTCATCCTCAACCGGCCCGAGCGGCAGGGTGCCACGGTCCTGGTGGCCGGCCCCGAGTTCGGCACCGGCTCCTCCCGGGAGCACGCCGTCTGGGCGCTCCAGAACTACGGCTTCCACGCGGTCATCTCGTCGCGCTTCGCCGACATCTTCCGGGGCAACTCCCTGAAGAACGGCCTGCTGACGGTCGTGCTGCCGCAGGAGACCGTGGAGCGGCTCTGGGTGCTCACGGAGAGTGACCCCTCGGCCGAGATCACCGTCGACCTGGAGGCGCGCGAAGTGCGTGCCGAAGGCGTCACGGCGGCCTTCGAACTGGACGACAACGTGCGGTGGCGGCTGCTCAACGGCCTGGACGACATCAGCATCACGCTGCGGAACGAGGCCGACATCGCGGCCTTCGAGGCGACCCGTCCGAGCTTCAAGCCCCGTACTCTGCCTGCCGCCTGAGTTCCCCTCAGAACAAGCATTCTGACGATCCACCGGATGGCCCGCGCCCCCCTCGGGGGGGCCGGGCCATCCGTCGTTCCGGAGCACGAGTTAGCGCCGGGGCCCGCCCCGGATTGCCCATTTGGCTTTGCGGAAGAGGGGCCCGCGCAAGTACAACTGCGGGTAGATGGCACAATCAGTACATGCACCGGCACCATGAACCTCCGTACGCGGGCGGCGAACCCGCGGCTGAGGACTCCATGGGCCGGCCATCCGAACGCCGAATTGACGACCGGCCGGACGTCACCTCCGCACCAGCTGAGGGGCCGGACGACCAGGAAGTCGCAGCGCTCTACGCGCTCGTGGCCGAGCGGTTGAAGCAAGCTCACGCCCGCGTGCATGCGCTGAACGTGTCTGCCGATGCAAAGACCGCTCTCACCCGGCAACTCCTCATCGTCACCGAGACCGCCAAGCGCGATCTTCCGGAGGCGGCAAGGCGGTTGAGTCGCTTTGTACATGACCTCGACGAGCGGCCCCCGCCGCTCGACTGAGGTCGCCGACGCGCAAATCCATTGCGACACTAGGGTGATTCGCGCGTTTGGTAATTGAAAGTCCGCAGATACATACCTAACGTGCGAAAAGAACGGATGGAATCATCCGGCGCCCGTTTCCGAAGGGGAAGACGTGAACAAGGCTCAGCTTGTCGAAGCGGTGGCCGAGCAGCTGGGCGGTCGCAAGGCTGCCGCAGAGGCCGTCGACGCAGTGCTCGACACCATGGTCCGTGCCGTTGTGGCCGGTGACCGGGTTTCGGTCACCGGGTTCGGCACCTTCGAGAAGGTGGAGCGCTCCGCGCGCTTCGCCCGCAACCCGCAGACCGGCGAGCGGGTCAAGGTCAAGAAGACCTCGGTCCCGCGCTTCCGTCCGGGTCAGGGCTTCAAGGACCTGGTCAGCGGCAGCAAGAAGCTGCCGAAGGAAGGCCCCTCGGTGAAGAAGGCCCCCAAGGGCTCCCTCACCCCGGGCAAGAGCGGCGTCGCCGCCACCCCGGCCGCCAAGCGTGCCGCCACCAAGCGTGCCGCCGCTGCCGCCGCCGCTCCGGCCACCAAGAAGGCCGCCGCGAAGAAGACGGTGACCACGGCCGCCGCCAAGAAGGCCGCCACCACGGCTGCCGCCAAGAAGACCACGGCCACCGCCAAGAAGGCGACCGCGAAGACCACGGCCGCGAAGACCACCGCCGCCAAGAAGACCACGGCGACCGCGACCAAGGCCGCCGCGACCAAGAAGACGGCCGCGGCGAAGAAGGCGACCACCACGGCTGCCGCCAAGAAGACCACGGCCACCGCCAAGAAGGCGACCGCCACGGCCAAGAAGACGGCGCCGGCGAAGAAGACCGCCACCCGCAAGACCACCGCGCGCAAGACCTCTGCCAAGTAAGTCCCGCGCGACCGTCCTCGGACGGCCTTCGGCCAGGAGCCGCGGCACCCCTTCCGTGAATTCACGGAGACCGGGCGCCGCGGCTCTTTCGGTTTCCGGGCGCTCGGTCAGGAATCGACGGCGTACGGCGGCGCGGGGGCGACCAGGACGGCGTGACGGAAAGCGGGCCGGTGGCCTGGGCGGGGGCCGATCGGGCCGGTCAGGCCTCGGCGGGGTCGGGGAAGGTCTGGAGCGTCACGAAGACCACCCGGCGGGCCTCGCCGGTGCCCTCGGTGCGGATCCGCACCCGCTGGCCGGGGCGCAGCAGCCGCAGGCCGCCGGCGTCGAAGGCGGCCGCGTCGAACGGCACCGGGGTCCCGTCGTCGAGCAGCACGGAGCCGGCCCGGGTGGCGGGGTCGAAGGTGAACGCGGTGGCCTGCATGCGAGCAGCATAGCGAGCGGGCCGTCCTGGGCCCGGGAGCAGGTCGGGCGGCGTCCCGGACGGGGCCGGGGCGGGCTCGGAACAGGCTCGGCGCGGGCTCGGGGCAGGCTCAGTGCGTGCTCAGCGCAGGCTCAGGCGGGCGAACAGGGCGCTGGTGTGCGGGCCGAGGCCGAGCACCGCGGCCTCGCCGAGGTCCGCCCCGGTGTCCACGTCCCGGCGCACCGACTCCACGTCCGCGAGGCGCAGTTCGAGCGCCCCGCCGGCCGCGTGCCGGGCCCGGGAGCCGTCCCCGAAGGCGGGGGAGAGCGGTCGGCCGGGGGCGCAGGCGAGCAGCGTGGTGCCGAGGCCGGGGGAGTCCGGCAGGAAGGCCCGGCCGTCGGGCGGCACCGCGCCCAGCACCCGGGCGAGTTCGGCCGGGCGCAGTGCCGGGAGGTCGGCCGAGAGCGCGGCCAGCGGGGCCCGCGGGGCCAGCGCCCGGGCCCGCGCGGCGCCGTGCGCCAGCGCCCGGTTGAGGCCGCCGCCGGGCTCGTCGGCGACCACCAGGGCGCCGAGCGCGGCGAGCCGGGCGCCGGCCCCGGCGTCGCGGGTGACCACCAGGACCCGGCCGACGCCCGGAGTGGCCAGGGCGGCGCTGACGGTGTCCAGCGCGAAGGACAGTGCCAGGTCGGCCCGGTGCGGTCCGGCGTACGGGGCCAGTCTGCTCTTGGCCAGGTCGAGCGACTTGAGCGGAAGCACCAGCGACCAGCCGGCCGTGGGTGCGGGGGGCGCGACGGGCCCACTGGGGCGTACGGTGTCCTGGGTCATCGGCGTCATTGTGTCGCCGGTCCCGGAGCCCTCGCCAGGCCGTTCGAGCTGTGCGGACGTGCGTTTGATCACGCCCGCCGGGCGGGTTGGCGCGGTTGCTCGACAGCCGGTGAGCGGGCGGGCGACACTGTTCCGCGCCCGTGGCCCGGGCACCGGCGGAAGAAACGGTGCGCGGCACCGGGAAGCCATGACCGCGGTGATCCGTGCCGCATCGGATGAGAAGGAGCTGGGGTGGCCCGCCGCTCGTACGCCAAGTTCGGCAACGCCGACTACGGCATCTGGTACCGCTTCGCGGCCGTGCTGGTGAAACCGGTGACGACCGCCCTGGTGAAGCCCGACTGGCGGGGCTGGGAGCACATTCCGAAGAACGGCGGTTTCATCGCCGCGGTGAACCACAATTCGATCATCGACCCGGTGATCTACGCGCACTGGCAGTACAACAGCGGACGTCCGCCGCGCATTCTCGGCAAGTCCTCGCTGTTCTCGATCCCCTTCATCGGATTCATGCTGCGCAAGACCGGCCAGATTCCGGTGTTCCGCGAGTCCACCGACGCCGCGCAGGCGTTCCGGGCCGCGATCGACGCGATCAACGGCGGCCAGTGCGTGCAGTTCTACCCGGAGGGCACGCTCACCCGGGACCCCGACCTGTGGCCGATGACCGGCAAGAGCGGGGTCGCCCGGGTCGCGCTGATGACCGGTGCGCCGGTCATCCCGGTCGCGCACTGGGGCGCCCACGAGATCATCCCGCCGTACGGCCGGCCCGGTTACGGGAAGGGCAAGTTCAACCTCTTCCCGCGGCACAGGGTCACCGTCGCGGCCGGGCCGCCGGTGGACCTCAGCAAGTACCGGGGGCAGGAGCTCACCACCCAGGTGCTCGCCGACGCGACCGAGGACATCATGACGGCGATCACCGCCGTACTGGCCGAGGTCCGGGGCGAGGAACCGCCGGCCGAGCGCTACGACATGCGCAAGGCCGCCCGGGAGCGTGCCGCGGCCGCGCTGGCCGAGCGCCGGCGCGCCAAGGGCGAGCGGATCAAGGGCACCGAGGAGGACGGCAAGTGACCCGCTGCGCCGTGATGGGGACCGGCTCCTGGGGCACCGCGTTCGCGCTGGTGCTCGCCGACGCGGGCTGCGAGGTCGTGCTGTGGGCCCGCCGCCAGGAACTGGTGGACGCCGTCAACTCCACCCACGAGAACCCGGACTACCTGCCGGGCGTCCGGCTGCCCGACACCGTGCGGGCCACCACCGACGCCGCCGAGGCGCTGGCCGGCGCCGACTTCGCGGTGCTCGTGGTGCCCTCGCAGACGCTGCGCGACAACCTGGCCGCCTGGACGCCGCTGATCGAGCCGCAGACCGTGCTGGTGAGCCTGATGAAGGGCATCGAACTCGGCACCGCCAAGCGGATGAGCGAGGTGATCGACGAGGTCACCGGCGTCGGCCCGGAGCGCGTCGCGGTGGTCAGCGGGCCCAACCTGGCCAAGGAGATCGCCAACCGGCAGCCCGCGGCCAGTGTGGTCGCCTGCTCCGACGAGACGGTCGCCAAGCGGCTCCAGGCGGCCTGCCACACGCCGTACTTCCGGCCGTACACCAACACCGACGTGGTGGGCTGCGAACTCGGCGGCGCGGTCAAGAACGTGATCGGCCTGGCGGTCGGCATGGCGGCCGGCATGGGGCTCGGCGACAACACCAAGGCGACCCTGATCACCCGCGGGCTGGCCGAGACCACCCGGCTCGGCGAGGTGCTGGGCGCGGACCCGCACACCTTCGCGGGACTGGCCGGGATGGGCGACCTGGTGGCCACCTGCTCCTCACCGCTGTCGCGCAACAACACCTTCGGCATGAACCTGGGCCGGGGCATGTCGCTCGCGGAGACCATCGCGGCCACCCGGCAGACCGCCGAGGGCGTCAAGTCCTGCGAGTCGGTGCTGGACCTGGCCCGGCGCAACGGGGTCGACATGCCGATCGTCGAGGCCGTGGTGGACGTGGTGCACAACGAGCGGCCCATCAAGGAGGTCCTGCAGGCGCTGATGTCGCGTTCGGCGAAGCCGGAGCGGCGCTGAGCCCGCAGGGCGGCTTCGGCGGCGTCCGGTTCCCCGCCGCCGCCGGCTCCCGGGCGCCGCTCGCCTTCCGCCCGGGCCTCGCACGGTAGTCTCAAACCCGATATGAGCATCGAACAGACCTCCCCGAACCGGCCCGACCGGAAGCCGCGCGTCGCGCTGGTCTTCGGCGGGCGCAGCTCCGAGCACGCCATCTCGGTCTCCACCGCGGGCAGTGTGCTCAGGGCGATCGACCGCGACAAGTACGACGTGCTGCCGATCGGCATCACGCACGAGGGCCGCTGGGCGCTGACCAGCGACGAGCCGGCCCGGATGGCCATCACCGACGGGCGGCTGCCGGACGTGGCGCACGTCGCCGAGGGCGTCGACGGCCAGGTCGCGCTGCCGGTCGCCCCGGGCAACCGCGAGGTGGTCCTGACCGAGCCGGGCAGCGCCCCCAAGGCGCTCGGCGAGGTCGACGTGGTGTTCCCGCTGCTGCACGGCCCGTGGGGCGAGGACGGCACGCTCCAGGGCCTGCTGGAGCTCTCCGGCGTCCCGTACGTCGGCAACGGCGTGCTGGCCAGCGCGGCCGGCATGGACAAGGAGTTCGCCAAGCGGATCCTGGCCTCGCACGGTCTGGAGGTCGGCCGTTACACCATCGTGCGGCCGCGCGACTGGGAGTCCGAGGAGGGCCGCGCCGCGGTGCGCGAGCGGGCCGCCGAGCTGGGCCTGCCGGTGTTCGTGAAGCCCTGCCGGGCCGGCTCCAGCATCGGCATCACCAAGGTGAAGGACCTGGCCGACCTCGACGCCGCGATCGAGGAGGCCCGTCGGCACGACCCCAAGCTGATCATCGAGGCGGGCGTGACCGGCCGCGAGATCGAGTGCGGCGTGCTGGAGTTCGAGGACGGCCCGCGGGCCAGCGTGGCCGGCGAGATCCTGGTCGGCGAGGGCTTCGACTTCTACGACTTCGATGCCAAGTACATCGACTCCTCGGACGTGAAGATCCCGGCGGACCTGACCGCCGAGGAGCTCGCCGAGATCCAGCGCCAGGCGATCGAGGCCTTCGAGGCGCTCGGCTGCGAGGGCCTAGCCCGGGTGGACTTCTTCCTGCTGGAGGACGGCACCTGGATGATCAACGAGATCAACACCATGCCCGGCTTCACCCCGATCTCGGCCTACCCGAAGATGTGGGCGGCCAGCGGGGTCTCGTACCCGGAGCTGATCGACCGGCTGCTCGGCGCTGCGCTGCGCCGCTCGACCGGGCTGCGCTAGCGGGCCGTACGGCGCAGGGCGGGCCGGGAGCTTCCCGGCCCGCCCTGCGTTCGTCGTGCTCAGCCGGGGATGTTGGCCTTGACCAGCGGGGTGAGCGCGGCGGCCGGGTCCAGCGGGCTGCTGTAGACGCCGGGCGGGGAGATCACCTCGACGTAGGCCGCGCGCATGGTCGTGACCAGGCGGTAGCTCCCGTCGTCCAGCTTCTGCGACCACCAGGTGAGGTCGTCGACGGTCGGGGACAGGTCCTTGGCGTGCGGCCCGTCCAGCTCCTCGGGCCGGTCGACGCCGCAGCGCAGGACCGTCCGGGGCGAGCTGTCCCAGACGGCCACGTACGGCGAGGCGGGCGACGGGTCCTTGCGGGCGTGCCCGAGCAGCTCCTTCGGCAGCGCGGCGGCCAGGGCCCTGCAGTAGCCGGCCGCCCTACCGGTCGGGTCCGGGACCTCGATGGCCCGGTCGGCCGGGCCCCAGCTGCCCACCAGCACCACGACCGTGCAGGTCAGGGCGACGGGCAGGGCCAGCCAGCGGACCGGGGCCGGCAGGGCGGTCAGCGCCTTGGGGACGCGCAGTTCTCTGGCCACCCGCCGATGGTAACCGGGCCTTACGCGCCCGGGCTCCCGGTGCGCCGGCCCGCCCCGGCCCACGGGCCCTAGAGGTGCACCACGGGGCAGGTGAGGGTGCGGGTGATGCCCTCGACCTTCTGGACCCGGGCCACCACCATGCGGCCCAGCTCGTCCACCGTCCCGGCCTCGGCCTTGACGATCACGTCGTACGGGCCGGTGACGTCCTCGGCGGTGAGCACGCCCGGGATCTCGGAAATGGTCTGGGCCACGGAGGTGGCCTTCCCAACCTCGGTCTGGATCAGGATGTATGCCTGTACCACGGGGACCTCCCGGCGGCCGGTTCAAGGGGGGATCGCCGCCGTGAGCACCCGGTCAGGCGTGTGGGTGGATGGGCTCACCGGCAGTCTGATCACCACGCTACCCCGCGGTGGGCCGGGGAGGGGAGACCCCGGGGCCCCGGAAGGGCGTACGCTGCGCGCGGGGGAGCGCGACGGGGGCCGATTCGGATGGAAACGCGAGAGGACGGCAGATGCAGGGGACCGTGGGCGAGCTCGGCGAGTTCGGCCTCATCAGGGAGCTGACCGCCCGGGTACCGCTCACCGATGCGGTCGACCTCGGCCCGGGTGACGACGCCGCGGTGGTGCGGGCACCGGACGGCCGGGTGGTGGCGACCACGGACGTCCTGATCGAGAACCGGCACTTCCGCCGGGACTGGTCCACCGCCTACGACGTGGGCCGCAAGGCCGCCGCCCAGAACCTTGCCGACGTGGCCGCGATGGGGGCGGTGCCGACCGCCATCCTGCTCGGCCTGGTCGCCCCCGCGGACCTGCCGACCACCTGGGCGACCGAGTTGATGGACGGGCTGCGCGACGAGTGCCAGGTGGCCGGGGCGACGGTGGTCGGCGGCGACGTGGTGCGCGGCGACACCGTCACGCTGGCCATCACGGCGCTCGGCGACCTCCAGGGGCGTGCGGCGGTGACGCGCTCCGGCGCACAGGTCGGCGACGTGATCGCGGTGACCGGCTGGCTCGGCTGGTCCGCCGCCGGGCTGACCGTGCTCCAGCGCGGCTTCCGCTCCCCGCGCGCCTTCGTCGAGGCGCACCGCCGGCCCGAACCGCCGTACCACGCGGGCCCGGCGGCGGCCGAGTTGGGCGCGACCTCGATGATCGACGTCAGCGACGGGCTGGTCGCCGACCTCGGCCACGTGGCCCGGGCCAGCCAGGTGGACATCGACCTCAAGGCCGCCGACTTCGACGTCCCGGCGCAGATGGCCGACATCGGCCAGGCGGTCGGGGTGGACCCGCTGGTCTGGGTGCTCTCCGGCGGCGAGGACCACGCGATCGTGGCCACCTTCCCGCGCGGGGTCCAACTCCCGGCCCGCTGGCGGGTGGTGGGCGAGGTGACCGGCCGCCCGACGGGCAGCCGCAGCGGCCGGGTGACGGTCGACGGCGCGCCCTGGGACCGGGTCGGCGGCTGGGACCACTTCGCTGAGTAGCGGGCGGTCCTCCCGGATCCCCGTACGACGGACGGCGCGTGACGCTCCGGTGTGCGGGGACGGGATTCGCGGGTGCGTTGTGCGTAGGCTTGCGCCATCCCAGCCGCCCGTCCGGCGCGGATGGTCCGAACCACTGCGAGTGGGAGCACACCACAGATGCGCATCGGTGTACTGACCAGCGGCGGCGACTGCCCCGGCCTCAACGCGGTGATCCGCTCGGTGGTGCACCGGGGCACCGACGTCCACGGGGACGAGATCGTCGGCATCCTGGACGGCTTCCTCGGACTGATCGAGGGCCGCACCAGAACCGTCACCCACGACGACGTCACCGGCCTGCTCACCCTCGGCGGCACCATCCTGGGCTCGGCCCGGGTGCGGCGGGACCGGATCGTCTGGGCGGTGGAGAACGCCAAGACGCTGGCCCGGGAGATCGGCATCGACGCGCTGATCGCGATCGGCGGCGAGGGGACGCTGACCGCCGCCAAGCTGTTCAGCGACGCCGGACTGCCCGTGGTCGGGGTGCCGAAGACCATCGACAACGACATCGACACCACCGACATGACCTTCGGCTTCGACACCGCCGTCCACGTCGCGACCGAGGCGATCGACCGGCTGAAGACCACCGCGGAGTCCCACCAGCGCGTCATGGTGGTCGAGTTGATGGGCCGGCACACCGGCTGGATCACCCTCACCGCGGGCATGGCCGGCGGCGCCCACGGCATCCTGATCCCGGAGAAGCCCTTCGACATCGAGGCGGTGGCCCGGATAATCGAGGACCGCTTCGCGCGCGGCAAGAAGTTCGCCATCATCGCCGTCGCCGAGGGCGCCTGCCCGGTGCCCGGCACCATGCGCTTCGACCACGGCGAGGTCGACCAGTACGGCCACCGGACCTTCGGCGGGATCGGCACCCGGCTCGCCCACGAGCTGGAGAACCTGCTCGGCAAGGAGGCCCGCCCGGTCATCCTCGGCCACGTCCAGCGCGGCGGCACCCCGACCGCCTACGACCGGGTGCTCGCCACCCGGTTCGGCTGGCACGCCGTGGAGGCCGTCCACCGGGGGGCGTTCGGGCACTTCACCGCGCTGCGCCGGACCGGCATCGAGCTGCTGCCGATCGGCGACGCGGTGACCCGGCTGAAGACGGTGCCGCGGGACCGCTGGGCGGAGTCCGAGGCGGTGCTCTGAGACCGCGCGGGTAGGTTGGGGCCATGTCCTCCACCGCACCCCCCCGCGTGCTCACCGTCGCCGGCTCCGACTCCGGCGGCGGTGCCGGCATCCAGGCCGACCTCAAGGCGATGCTCGCCCTCGGCGTCCACGGCATGAGCGTGATCACCGCCGTCACCGCGCAGAACTCGCTCGGCGTCCAGGGCTACTGGGAGCTGCCCGCCGAGGCCGTCCGGGCGCAGTTCCGCAGTGTGGTGGACGACATCGGGGTGCAGGCCGTGAAGACCGGCATGCTCGCCTCGGTCGAACTCGTCGAGACCGTGGCCGAACTGCTGGCCGGGGTGGACGCCCCGGTGGTGGTCGACCCGGTCGGGGTCTCCAAGCACGGGGACGCGCTGCTGGTCGCCGAGGCCGTCGCGACCGTCCGCGAGAAGCTGCTGCCGGTCGCCACCCTGGCCACCCCCAACCTGCACGAAGTGACCCAGCTCACCGGGCTGACCGTCGAGGACGAGTCGCAGATGCTGGACGCCGCCAAGGCACTGGTCGACCTCGGGCCGCGCTGGGCGCTGGTCAAGGGCGGCCACCTGGAGGGCGAGGCCGCCGACCTGCTGTACGGCGGACCGGACGAGGTGCACTGGTTCCGGGCGCCGCGCTACGACAACCGCCACACCCACGGCACCGGCTGCACCCTGGCCAGCGCGATCGCCTCCGGCCTGGCCAAGGGCGAGCCGCTGCCGCGGGCGGTGGCCTCGGCCAAGGAGTACATCACCGGCGCGATCGCCGGGGGCTTCGCCCTGGGTGCCGGCATCGGCCCGGTCGACCACGCCTGGCGCTGGCGCTGAGGAACCCGGGAAAACAGAGGTGGGCGGGCTCCTGGATGGAGTCCGCCCACCACTGGTGAGTCCGGAAATCGGCGTAGCCGGCCACGGAAACAGCGAAGCCGGCTCATCCGAGGATGAACCGGCTCACTGGAGGACCGGCTTGCCGGTCTGCGCGTCAGCGCGAGACCTTACCGGCCTTGATGCACGAGGTGCAGACGTTGAGCCGCTTCGGCGTCCGCCCAATCACAGCGCGCACCGTCTGAATGTTGGGGTTCCAACGACGGGGGGTACGGCGGTGAGAGTGGGAGATGCTGTTGCCGAAGCCCGGCCCCTTGCCGCAGACGTCGCAGTTGGCAGCCACAGGAGTCACTCCAAGACTTCAGATCAGATACTTTCGAAAACCCCGCTCAGCCACCAGAACACTCACGTGAACCAGACCGGACAAGGGGGTGAGCCTGGACGGTTCCAGGCAACCGGAAGAGCATACAACGCTTGCTTCCGTCCCACGAAACTACCATGACCGGCCGAGTGATCGCTCCGGTCGCCGGTCCGGACGACCCCACCCGAGCCCCGATAACCTGCCGGTATCACCCCTCGCCGTTCATTGCCCGGCCATGTCGGCGTCCCATCCGGAGGAGACCTGGTGCTGCACACGCTCGACGCCCCGGCCGTGCGCACCTGGTGCCAGCTCGCCCTCCGCGCGCTCGGCCAGGCCCGCGAGGAGATCGACGCGCTCAACGTCTATCCCGTCCCGGACGGCGACACCGGCACCAACCTCTACCTGACCGTCGAGTCCGCCGCCGCCGAGGTGGAGAGCCGCTTCGCCGACCCCGTCGACCCGGGCCCCGGGCTGGCCGACACGGTCCGGGCGATGGCCCGCGGCGCGCTGGTCGGTGCCCGCGGCAACTCCGGGGTGATCCTCGCCCAGTGGCTGCGCGGCACCGCCGAGACGCTGGCCGAGGGCGGCGGCGCCGAACAGCTGCGGGCCGCCCTGCAGCGGGCCGCCGACTCCGCGTACCAGGCCGTCGCGGAGCCCGTCGAGGGCACCCTGCTGACCGTCGCCCGGGTCGCCGCCCGGGAGGCCGTACGGGCCGGGGACGGGCTCGCGCAGGTCGCCGACACCGCCTACCGGGCCGCCCGGGACGCGCTGCGACACACCCCCGAACAGCTCGCCGTGCTGGCCGAGAACGGTGTGGTGGACGCCGGCGGGCGCGGCCTGGTGGCCGTCCTCGGCGCGCTCGCCGACGCCGTCGCCGGGCAGCAGCCGATGGGGCCGGTCGCGCTGCGCGGCGACATCCGGGCCGTCGAGAGCTGCGAGACCCACCTCAGGCCGCCCGGCCCCGGCCACCCCGCCTTCGAGGTCATCTACCTGCTGGACGCCCCCGACGAGGCGCTGCCCGCGCTGCGCGCGCGGCTCGGCGAACTCGGCGACTCCCTGGTGATCGGCGGCGGCGACGGCCTGTGGAACGTCCACGTCCACGTGGACGACGCGGGCGCCGCCGTGGAGGCCGGGGTCGGGGCCGGGCGCCCGCACCAGATCCGGATCACCCACTTCGCCGAGGCCGCCGCGCGCTCCGGCAGCGCCGCCGAGCGCGGCGAGCGCGAGGAACGGGCCCGGGCGGTGCTCTCGGTGGTCTCCGGCGGGGGCCTGGCCGAACTCTGCGAGCAGGCCGGCGCCGTCGTCCTGCACGCCGACCCGGACCGCCCGCCGGCCAGCGCCGAACTCGCCGCCGCCGTGCGCCGCTCGGCCGCCCGCGAGGTCGTCCTGCTGCTCAACGACCCCGAGCTGCGCGCCGCCGCCGGGGCCGCCGCCGACCAACTGCGTGAGGAGGGGGTGCGGATCGCCGTCCTGCCCACCCGCTCGCCGGTGCAGGGACTGGCGGCGCTGGCGGTGCACGAGGGCGGCCGCCGCTTCGACGAGGACGTGGTCGCCATGACCTCCGCCGCCGGGGCCACCCGGTACGCCGAGCTGGCCGTCGCCGAGGGGGAGTCCTGGACGATGGCCGGGGTCTGCCAGGCCGGGGACGTGCTCGGGCTGATCGACGGCGACGTCGCGGTGATAGGCGTCGGCCTGGCCGAGGTCGGCGAGAGCGTGCTGGACCGGATGCTCGGCGCGGGCGGCGAACTCGTCACCCTGATCCTCGGCGAGGGCGCCGACGAGGCGCTCGCCGAACGGCTCGTCGCCCACGTCCGGCACCGGCGGCCCGAGGTGGACGCGGTGGTCTTCCACGGCGGCCAGGAACCGGCGCCGCTCCTCATCGGGGTCGAGTAGCGCCGCCCCGGCGGCGGACGGGCGGGCGACCAGCGCCGTTCTGTCCGTCCGGTGGTGTAGACAGGGGCCTGATGGGCGCTCTCGATGAACCACTGACCAAGCTCGTCGGCGACCGCACCGCGAAGGTGCTCGCCGACAGCCTCAAGCTGCGTACGGTCGGGGACCTGCTGCACCACTATCCGCGCCGCTACGTCGAACGCGGCCAGCTCACCAGCCTGGACGAGCTGGAGGTCGACGAGCACGTCACCGTGCTGGCCAGGATCGAGAAGGTCACCCTGATCCCGTTCCGCGGGCGCAAGGGCGACCGGCTGGAGGTCGTCGTCACCGACGGCCGCAGCCGGCTCTCGCTGGTCTTCTTCAACCAGGGCTGGCGGCAGAAGGAGCTCAGGGCCGGCGCCCAGGGCCTGTTCGCGGGCAAGGTCGGGGTCTTCAACCGGACCCGCCAGCTCGTCTCCCCGGACTACCAGCTGCTCGACGAGGACGCCGGGTCGGACGCGGCACGGCAGTTCGCCGGCCGGCTCATCCCGGTGTACGGCGCCAGCGCGCAGATGCCCAGCTGGAAGCTGTCGATCTGCATCGAGACCGCGCTCACCAAGCACCTCGGCGACGTCGGCGAACCGCTGCCCGCCGAACTGCGCGAGCGGCACGACCTGATCCCGCTGCCCGAGGCGCTGGAGCTGATCCACCGCCCGCGCGGCCACGCCGACCGCGAGCGCGCCCAGAGCCGGCTGCGCTGGGACGAGGCCTTCGTGCTGCAGGTCGCCCTCGCCCAGCGCCGGGCCGCCGACTCCGCCCTGCCCGCCAAGCCGCGCCGGGCCCGCGAGGGCGGCCTGCTGGACGCCTTCGACGCCCGGCTGCCGTTCACCCTCACCGAGGGCCAGCAGAAGGTCTCCGCCGAGATCGCCGCCGACCTGGCCACCGAGCACCCGATGCACCGGTTGCTCCAGGGCGAGGTCGGCTCGGGGAAGACTCTCGTCGCCCTGCGCGCCATGCTCGCCGTGGTGGACGCGGGCGGCCAGGCGGTGCTGCTGGCGCCCACCGAGGTGCTCGCCCAGCAGCACCACCGCTCGATCGTCGAGATGATGGGGGACCTCGCCGAGGGCGGCATGCTGGGAGGCTCCGACCTCGGCACCCGGGTGGTGCTGCTGACCGGCTCGATGGGAGTCCCCGCCCGCCGCCAGGCGCTGCTCGACATGGCCTGCGGGGACGCCGGGATCGCCATCGGCACCCACGCGCTGATCGAGGACAAGGTGCAGTTCCAGGACCTCGGCCTGGTCGTGGTGGACGAGCAGCACCGCTTCGGTGTCGAGCAGCGGGACGCGCTGCGCGCCAAGGGCGAGCAGCCGCCGCACCTGCTGGTGATGACCGCCACCCCGATCCCGCGCACCGTCGCGATGACCGTCTTCGGGGACCTGGAGACCTCCGTCCTGGACCAGCTGCCGGCCGGCCGCTCGCCGATCTCCACCCACGTCGTCCCGGCCCTGGAGAAGCCCAACTTCCTCACCCGGGCCTGGGAGCGGGTCCGCGAGGAGGTCGCCAAGGGCCACCAGGCGTACGTGGTCTGCCCCCGGATCGGGGACGAGGAGCCCGCCGCCGACGCCGGGAAGAAGCGCCGCAGGGCCGCCGAGGAGGACTTCGAGGAGGTCGCCGACGCGGGCGCCGCGAGCGACGAACGGCGGCCCCCGCTCTCGGTGGTGGAGACGGCCGACAAGCTGGTCAGGGGGCCGCTCGCCGGGCTGCGGGTGGAGATCCTGCACGGCCGGCTCGCACCGGAGGCCAAGGACGAGGTGATGCGCCGGTTCGCGGCCGGCGAGGTGGACGTGCTGGTCGCCACCACGGTGATCGAGGTCGGCGTCAACGTCCCCAACTCCACCGCGATGGTCATCATGGACGCCGACCGCTTCGGCGTCTCCCAGCTCCACCAGCTGCGCGGCCGGGTCGGCCGCGGCAGTGCGGCGGGCCTGTGCCTGCTGGTCAGCGAGATGCCCGGGGGCAGCGCCGCGAGGGCCCGGCTGGACGCGGTGGCGGGCACTCTGGACGGCTTCGAGCTGTCCCGGATCGACCTCGAACAGCGCCGCGAGGGCGACGTGCTGGGCCAGGCGCAGTCCGGGGTGAAGTCCTCGCTCAAGGTGCTCTCGGTCCTGGAGGACGAGGAGGTCATCCTCACCGCCCGCACCGAGGCCACCGGCCTGGTCGCCGAGGACCCGGACCTCGCCGCCCACCCGGAGCTGCGCACCGCGCTGGAGAGCCTGCTCGACGAGGACCGCGCGGCCTACATGGAGAAGGGCTGAGCCGTTCCGGCGGAGCCGGATTGTCAGACCCCCGGGAGAGAATGAAGGTGTTCAGGGCGCACCTCCAAGGTGCGTACCTGGCACGACACTTGGGGGTCATGCCATGGCATTCCGTCATCTCAACGAGCTCCCGCTGGGCGACAAGGTCTTCCGGATCGAACTCGCCAGCGACGACGACCGCGAGGTCACCCTCACCCTGACCGGCTGGCGCGAGGGGGCGGCCGCCGCACCGCTCGCCTCGGGCCGGCTCCGCCTGCCGGTCGAGGACGTCGCCTCGCTGCGGATCGCGCTCAACCGCGCGCTGCGGGCGCTGGCGATCGTCGCCGACGTCTCCGAGCCCATCCCCGACCGCGACGTGCTGCGCGAGCTGTACCCCGGCCACGGCGCCCCCTGGGTGCCGCAGCACGAGGAGGAGCTGGTCCGGCGCTTCCACGACGGCGAGACCGTCGCCCGGATCGCCGCCCGCTTCGGCCGCACGCCCGACTCCGTCCGGACCAAGCTGCGCGAGCTCGGGCACGACCCGCGCCGCCCCGAGTTCTGCCCGCCCGACGGATGCCTGTCCTGGTCCCGCTACGCCTCGCCGGCCCTGCTCGGCGCGAGCGCCCCGGCCCAGGCGGCGGACTCCGAGGCGAGCTGACCACCCGTGGGTGACGGTGCGGCCCGGCGGGAGCGTCCCGCCGGGCCGCACCGGTCCGGCACCGGCGCGCTCCTGCGGGTCGGGGCGGGATAGCGTGGTCGGGCAGCGACGAAAGGACCTCCCACCACCATGACCCGCGTGATCGCCGGGGCGGCCGGCGGCCGCCGGCTGGCCGTACCGCCCGGCCGGGGCACCCGACCGACCTCCGACAAGGCCCGCGAGGCGATGTTCTCCACCCTGGAGGCGCTGCACGGAACCGTGCGCGGAACCCGGATGCTGGACCTGTTCGGCGGATCGGGCGCGGTCGGGCTGGAGGCGCTGTCGCGCGGCGCCGAGCACGTCCTGCTGGTCGAGGCGGACGCCCAGGCGGCCCGGGTGATCCGGGAGAACGTCCGGACGATCGGCCTGCCCGGCGCCGAGGTGCGGGCGGCCAGGGCCGAGAAGGTGATCGCCGGCCCGCCTCCGCAGAGCCCGTACGACCTGGTCTTCCTCGACCCGCCGTACGTGGTGACGGACGAGGAGGTCCGCGAGATGCTGATCACACTCCTGGCCGGGGGCTGGCTCACGGAGGACGCACTCGTCACCGTGGAGCGCAGCACCCGCGGCGGCGGCTTCGACTGGCCCGAGGGCTTCGAGGAGCTCCGCTCCCGCCGCTACGGCGAGGGAACGCTCTGGTACGGTCGCGCCGCCGCGGCCGGCGAGCAGGAGTAGCGGGCCGCCGCCCGCAGCAGCCGTCATCCCACGAGGGAGCACACACGCCATGCGCCGAGCCGTCTGTCCCGGTTCGTTCGACCCGATCACCAACGGCCACCTCGACATCATCGAGCGGGCTTCGAAGCTGTACGACATGGTGCACATCGCGGTCCTGATCAACCGGAACAAGCAGGGCATGTTCACCGTCGAGGAGCGGATCGGCCTGATCGAGGAGGTCACCGCCGGCTTCGGGAACGTGGTGGTCGAGTCGCACCACGGCCTGCTGGTGGACTACTGCCGGGAGCGCGGCATCCCCGCGATCATCAAGGGCCTGCGCGCCGTCAGCGACTTCGACTACGAGCTCCAGATGGCCCAGATGAACCACGGTCTGACCGGGGTGGAGACGCTGTTCGTGCCGACCTCGCCGACGTACAGCTTCCTCTCCTCGACGCTGGTCAAGGAGGTCGCCTCGTACGGCGGCGACGTCTCGCACCTGCTGCCCGCGACGGTGCACGGCCGGCTGGTGGAGCGGATCGCGGAGCGCAAGGCCCAGCAGTAGCCGCCCGTCCCTTTCCTGCCGGTTCGTCACGGATTGTCCCGCGGGCGGCAGACCGGTTCGGCTGAGGCGTTGTGACCGTGCCCGGCAGTGGCCGTACAGTCTGTATTCCTGCCCTGCGGTGAGGTCCACCGCGTCGGGCCTGCCTCCGCCGGACCGTCGGCGGCACACGGAAAGACGAAGCCCCGTGGACGTGCAGAACAAGGTCGACGAGATCGTGGCGGCGGTCGAGAACGCCCGCTCGATGCCGATGTCGGCCTCCTGCGTGGTGAACCGGGCCGAGCTGATCGGCCTGCTCAACGACCTCAGGTCGGCGCTGCCCGCCGAACTGGCCCAGGCCCAGTCGGTGATGGCCGACCACGAGCAGGTGGTGGCGGGCGCCCAGGCCGAGGCCGACCGGATCATCCAGGGCGCGCACGCCGAGCGCGGCTCGCTGATCTCGGACACCGAGGTGGTCCGCCGGGCCCAGGCCGAGGCCGACCGGATCCTCGCCGAGGCGCGCGCCGAGGTCGACACCAAGCGGGCCGAGGCCGACGACTACGTGGACAGCAAGCTCGCCAACTTCGAGGTCGTGCTGACCAAGACGCTGGGCGCGGTCGGCCGCGGCCGCACCAAGCTGCGCGGCGACTCCAGCGTCTTCGAGGCCGAGCCCGACACCGAGAGCGACGGCGAGGAGTTCCGCCCGCAGCGGATCAGCCCGAGCCCCGAGGTCGACGAGTACGTCGATGTGAAGCTCGCCACCCTGGAGAACGTGCTCGGCGCCACCCTGGAGGCCGTCGGCAAGGGCCGCGACAAGCTGCTCGGCAAGCGGCCGATCGACGAGCTGGGCGCCTACCTCGCCGCCGCCGACCAGGCCCAGCAGGCCAAGGAGCGGGCCGAGGCGGTGGCCGCGGGTTTCGCCCACGACCCCGAGGGTGACGACATCGCCTGGTACCGCGAGGACGTCCCGCAGCAGCAGACCTGGCCGGAGCAGACCCCGGCCGCGGCCGACTGGCAGGCCCCCGGCACCGACCAGTACGCGGCCGCCCAGCAGCCGGGCGGGCAGTACGTCGAGGTGTACGGCGGCGGCTACGACCCGGCCGGCCAGGGCGACCCGTACAACACCCAGTGGGGCCAGCAGCAGGGCGGCTACCAGCAGCAGGGCTACCAGGACCAGCAGGGCGGCTACAGCTATCCCCAGCAGCAGCAGGGCTACGCCGCGCAGTCGTACGACGGCTACGCCTACCCCCAGCAGCCCACCGCGCCGCCGGCCGTGCCGCACCAGCAGCAGGGCCAGCAGCAGGGCCAGGGGCAGGGCCTGGACGAGACCAGCTTCTTCGACACCAGCATGATCGACATGACCAGGCTGCGGGAGCTCGGCGGCCGCTGAACCGGCCCGGCGCGGCGGTGCGGGAGTCTCCTGACGGGACCGAAGTTGGGCCTGACGGGAGACTCCGGTAGTCTGACCACTCCGGCCCCTCCATGTCCGGCTGTCGGCTTGCCCTCGCAACGCCGGTCCGGGCGGAGACGCCACCGAAGATCCCCCCAGGAAGTCAGGACACCGTGAACCGCCTCGACCACCGCGACCCCCTCGTGTTCGACACGCACGAGCTCGGTCGGCGTCCGGGCTCGATGCGCAAGGTGAGCCGGACCCTGGAGGCCCCCGAAGGCTTCGGGATCATCGACGTCATCGGCGTGCCGGAGAAGAGCCCGATCGACCTGGAGCTCCGCCTGGAGTCCGTGGTCGAGGGCGTGCTGGTCACCGGCACCGCCGAGGCCCACGTCGAGGGCGAGTGCGTCCGGTGCCTGGAGCCCGTCGAGTTCGACATCGACGTGGACTTCCAGGAGCTGTACTACTACCCGGAGTCCGACGAGCGCCACCGCGCCCGGACGACCGGGACCGAGGACCTCGACGAGGACTCGGAAGAAGAGACTTACCGTCTGGAGGGCGACTTCTTCGACCTCCAGCCGGTGCTGCGTGACGCGGTGGTGCTCGCACTGCCGCTGCAGCCGGTGTGCCAGGAAGACTGCCTGGGCCTGTGCTCCGAGTGCGGAGCGCGCCTGAGCGACGACCCGGCGCACCACCACGATGCCGTCGACCCCCGGTGGGCGGCTCTGCAGGGACTCTCCGCCGCCCCCGGCGACGAGGGTGACGGATCTAAGAACAGCGACACCCGTGAGGGTCTCGCCGAGAACCAGGAGAAGTAGCCGTGGCTGTTCCGAAGCGGAAGATGTCGCGCAGCAACACGCGCCACCGTCGGTCCAACTGGAAGGCCGTCGTTCCGGCCCTCGTGGCGTGCGACCGCTGCCACGAGCCGAAGCTGGGCCACATCGCGTGCCCGAGCTGCGGCACGTACAACCGTCGCCAGGTCCTCTCGGTCTGATCGGCGGGGTGTACGGATCGATGTCGGACGGTAACTCCACCCGCAAGGCGACCACCGCCCCGAAGGGTTCTTCGGGCGGCGGCAAGGCCGGCGGGCCGGCTTCGACCGAATACGACGTCCTGGAAGGGCGCCTCGGGTACACACTCGAGCGCGCCCTTCTGGTACGTGCCCTGACCCACCGCTCGTACGCGTACGAGAACGGCGGGCTGCCCACCAACGAGCGCCTGGAGTTCCTCGGCGACTCGGTGCTGGGCCTTGTGGTGACCGACACCCTCTACCGCGTCCACCCGGACGTCCCGGAGGGCACGCTCGCCAAGCTGCGCGCCGCGGTGGTCAACTCCCGCGCGCTGGCGGACGTCGGCCGTGGTCTGGACCTCGGCGCGTTCATCCGCCTCGGCAAGGGCGAGGAGGGCACCGGCGGCCGCGACAAGTCGTCGATCCTCGCCGACACCGTCGAGGCCGTGATCGGCGCCGTCTACCTGGACCGGGGACTGGACGCGGCCACCGAGTTCGTCCACCGGCTGTTCGACCCGCTGATCGAGGAGTCCTCTCAGCTGGGAGCCGGCCTGGACTGGAAGACCAGCCTGCAGGAACTCACCGCCTCGGTGGGCATCGGCGTGCCGGAGTACGTGGTCATGGAGTCCGGTCCGGACCACGAGAAGACCTTCACCGCGGCGGCCCGGGTGGCCGGCGAGGACTTCGGCAGCGGCGTCGGCCGTTCGAAGAAGGAAGCCGAGCAGAAGGCCGCCGAGAGCGCCTGGCGCGCGATCAAGGAGAAGTACGCCGACCGGCTGCCCGCCGGGGCGTGACCTCGAAGTAGCCTTCACTCCTGCTGATCCGTACCGAGCAGGAGGCGTGTTCCCGTGCCCGAACTTCCCGAGGTCGAGGTCGTCCGCCGTGGTCTGGCCAACTGGGTGGCCGGGCGGACCGTCGCCGACGTCCAGGTGCTGCACCCGCGCGCGGTGCGCCGCCAGCCGGCCGGCGCGGCCGACTTCACCGCCCGGCTCACCGGCACCACCCTCGGCACCGCGCAGCGCCGCGGCAAGTACCTGTGGGTGCCGCTGGCCGGGACGGGCGCGGGCTTCTCGCTGATCGGCCATCTCGGGATGAGCGGCCAACTGCTCGTCCAGGACCCGTCCGTACCCGACGAGACGCACCTGCGGGTGCGGCTGCGCTTCGCCGACGGCGGGCGCGAACTGCGCTTCGTCGACCAGCGGACCTTCGGCTGCCTGGCGGTCGAGGAGGCCGAGGACGGGGACCCGGAGGGCACCCCGGTGTCCATCGCGCACATCGCCCGCGACCCGCTCGACCCGCGCTTCGACGACGCCGCCTTCGCGGCCGCGCTGCGCGCCAAGCGGACCACCGTCAAGCGCGCCCTGCTCGACCAGACCCTGATCAGCGGCGTCGGCAACATCTACGCCGACGAGGCGCTGTGGCGCTCCAAGCTGCACTACGACCGCCCGACCGCGACCCTCACCCGCCCGCAGGCCCTGCTGCTGCTGGCCAACGCCCGGGACGTGATGACCGCGGCGCTCGCCGTCGGCGGCACCAGCTTCGACAGCCTCTACGTCAACGTGAACGGCGAGAGCGGCTACTTCTCCCGGGACCTCGACGCCTACGGCCGCGAGCAGGAGCCCTGCCGGCGCTGCGGCACCCCGATCCGGCGGGCGGCCTGGATGAACCGCTCCAGCTACTTCTGCCCCCGCTGCCAGCGGGTGCCGCGCGCCCGCAGCGGAGGCTGAGCCGTCGGGCGTGCCCCGCGGACCTCCGCCCGGTCGGACGGGGTCCGCGGGGCACGCCCCGCGCTACTTCCGGGTGAGTTCGGGCTCCTGGACGGCCGGCTCCCCGGGCGTGCCGTGGGTGTCCTGGCCGAAGTAGGCGACCCCGACCGCGGCGACCACCGCGAGCAGGAAGCCGATCACACCGAGCCAGCCCAGGCCGGCCTTGGAGGAGTCGCCGAGCCAGAGCACGCCGACCGCGCCGGGCAGCACCGTCTCGCCGACCACCAGCGCGGCGGTCGCGCCGTTCACCGAGCCGATCTGCAGCGCCACGGTGTGGATGTACATGCCGCCGAGACCGCCGACCAGGACCGCGTACAGCGCCGGGTCGGAGAGCAGCTCGCCGAACGCGAACGGCTCGATGCCGTTGAGGATGCGCACCCCGACGCCCAGGGCGCCGAAGCCGAGACCGGAGAGCAGACCGGCGACGATCGCGCCGTTGGCGCCCATCCGCCGCACCAGCAGGCTGCCGCCGACCAGCAGCACGGTGGTGATGATCAGCAGCCACCAGTGGAAGGACATCGCCGCGTGGTGCCCGCCCTCCGGCCCCGCCGAGACGGCCAGCAGCACCAGCGCCGAGCAGAGCACGGCGATCGACGCCCACTCCAGCTGCTTGAGCCGGATCCCCAGCAGCTTGATGCTGAGCACCGCGGTGATCACCAGGTTGGCGCTGATGATGGTCTGGGACAGGAACAGCGGCAGCAGTCGGGCGGCCAGTGCGCCGAGCCCGAAACCGATCAGGTCGAGCACCGTGCCGAGGATGAACTCCCAGGTGACGGCGGCCTTCGCGGTCGAGGACAGGCTCGGGCCGCCGTGCTCGGTGGTCGAGGTGGTGGCGCCCTTGGCGGCCTCCTCCCGCGCGGAGCGGCGGGATCCGACGGCCTGGAGGACCGAGCCGGTGCCGTAGCAGGCGGATGCCGCCACGGCGGTGACGAGGCCGATGATCACCAAGTGCTCCGATCGGGAGTCGGGTCAGGAACGAGCTGAGTAAAGAAAAGGCAATGGGACCGGTGGTCCGGGACCACTATGCCCGTTCGCACGGTACGGTCGGCACGCCCCCCGCAGTGCCCCGGAGCCCGGTCGGACCCGCCGGAACGTACGTCCGGGAGCCTCGCGGGGTTCCCGCCCGGAACCCGCCTCAGGGGCGGCTGGGGGAAACATCATCCCCGAGGAGGGGAGCGGGCCCGGCGGACGGCGGGGGCTCTTGTCAGTACCAGTATGCGAAGGGTATGGCGTGCTCAGCCGCCGGTCGCGGTAGCGTCGGGGGCATGAGAACCCTTGCACGACGTTCCCGGGGCGCCGGGCCGCTTGCCCTGGTGGCGGCGCTGCTCGGGCTGCTGCTCCTGGTGGCGCCCGCGGCCTCGGCCGCCGGCGGGCTGAGCGATGCCGCGGCCACCCTGAAGAAGGGCCAGGTCTACGTCGCCCCGGCCATGACCAGCCGATTCAGCGAGTCCCAGGCCGACGCCCTGAGCAAGAAGATCGACAAGGCCGACAAGCCGATCTTCATCGCGGTCATCCCCGACTCCGCGTACGCGAAGTCCACCCTCCAGGACCTCCGCACCCTGGTGGGCGTCGACGGCGTCTACGCGGTCTGGCACGACGGCAAGCTCGACGCCGGCGGCGACCGCGGCGCGATGGGCGCCGCCCAGGCCCAGCGCATCGCCGGCGCGGCCCAGCGCTCCAACGGCGGCGACATCAACGCCACCCTGAACTCCTTCGTCGACCAGGCCGCCCCGCAGACCAAGGGCACCGGGGTCAACCACAGCACCTCGATCGCCTGGGTGGTCATCCCGCTCGTGCTGGTCGCGCTCGCCGGCACCGGCGTCTTCCTGCTGTTCCGCCGCGCCAAGAAGCGCAAGGAGGAGCAGGCCAGGGCCGAGCTGGAGCAGCTGCGCCGGGTCGTGGACGAGGACATCACCGCCTTTGGCGAGGAGCTGGACCGGCTCGACTTCAGCCCGGCCGCGGCCGACGCCGACGACGCCCAGCGCACCGACTACACCCACGCCCTGGACTCGTACGAGAAGTCCAAGCGGCTGATGGACGAGGCGAAGAAGCCCGAGGACGTCAAGGAGGTCACCGAGGCGATCGAGGACGGCCGCTTCTCGCTGGCCACCCTGGCGGCCCGGCGGGAGAAGCGGCCGCTGCCCGAGCGCCGCCCCCCGTGCTTCATGGACCCGCGGCACGGCCCGTCCGTCAAGGACGTGGACTGGGCCCCGGCCGGCGGCTCCGCCCGTGCCGTGCCGGTCTGCCAGGCCGACGCGGACCGGGTGGCGGCCGGCCTCGACCCGGCGATCCGCACCGTCGACACCGACCAGGGCCCGCAGCCGTACTGGAACGCCGGCCCCGCGTACGCCCCGTACGCCGGCGGGTACTACAGCGGCTTCGGCGGCGGCGGCCTGCTGCCCGGCCTGCTGGTCGGCACCATGCTCGGCTCGATGATGA
Organism: Kitasatospora sp. NPDC048298; assembly: GCF_043201465.1. NCBI lineage: Bacteria > Bacillati > Actinomycetota > Actinomycetes > Kitasatosporales > Streptomycetaceae > Kitasatospora > Kitasatospora sp. NPDC048298. Next base: position 41,435 of record NZ_JBICYZ010000048.1, on the reverse strand, counting down.
GCTCCCCGGCCTACGCGGCGGCGCCGATGATGGACGGCGGCTACCAGGACCAGTACGAGGGCGGCGACTTCACCGGCGCCGACTTCAACGCGGCCGACTTCGGTGGCGGCGACTTCGGTGGCGGTGGCGACTTCGGTGGTGGCGACTTCGGCGGCGGGGACTGGTAGTCCGCCGAGCCGACCGACCAGGTCAGCGGCCCCGTCGGTGCTCCGGCGGGGCCGCTCCCGTTCGCGCGGGGACGCGCGCGGGAGGCTAGGGTCGGGGCATGCACGGTCGTGACGCCCACAGTGAGGAACCGGTCCGGGTGACCGCCTGGGTCCGGGGGAAGGTCCAGCAGGTCGGGTTCCGCTGGTGGACCAGGGCGCGGGCGCTGGAGATCGGCCTGACCGGCTATGCCGGCAACCTCGGCGACGGCCGGGTGCAGGTGGTGGCCGAGGGGCTCGCGGCCGACTGCGAGCAGCTGCTGGCCAGACTGCGCGGCCCGGGGACCCCGGGGAACGTCAGCGGGGTCACCGAGATCTGGACGGCCGTCGGCCCCGGCTACGAGGGCTTCGAGATCCGCTGAGCCGCCCCGGGCCCGCCCCGCGGCGGCCCGGCGCGCGGCTCGCCGCTCGGTCCGCAAGCGGGCTTCCGCGAAAAGATCCGGAACTGGCGGTGTCACGAGGTTGCCATCCGGGCAGACTCGTGGTTGACTCCGCATCGAACGATGATCCACGAGCACGGGGTGGACCGGGCCCGAGGCCCCCAGGCGTGACGACTCCGCCGGGCAGGTGACAGGGGCGCGGTAGCGTGCGGTGATCGTGTTGACCCTTTCCGTCTTTGGTGAGACGCTGGAAGCCCGCGCACACGACCGCGTTCTCCCGGCAGGCGCATACCCTCGTGAGCCCAGCTCACGGTGTTGTGCCGTAGTGCCCAGCCAGCACTTCCGGTGACGCGCCGCGCGTGCGTCCCCCTTCCCCCTAGACCTGGACCGTTCCGGTTCGGTCACTCAGCGTGGAGGACCATTCATCATGGCAAAGGCGCTTCTCGGGTACGTCGGCGGCCCCGACCCGCGAATGCTCTCCGAGATGCGACGGCTTCAGCAGCGCGTCCAGGATCTTGAAGCCGAGCTCCTTCGGATGCAGGCTGAGAACGACGCTCTGACCGCTGTCGCTGACGAGCACTCGCTGCTCAACAGCATCGATCTGGATCAGCGGGAGCCGGCTCTCACCTGAGTCCCGCCCGGTCCTCGCAGATCGACGCCGCTGTGCACTGAGCCGCCCCGAAAGGGACGCAGCTTGCAAGGGACGCCCGGATGTGGCGTCCCTTCGTCGTGTCCGGCTCCGGATACAGTCGGTTCCCGTCGTGAGCGATTGAGGAGACCGGCCGCGTGCACCTGAAGAGTCTGACGCTGCGCGGGTTCAAGTCCTTCGCCTCCAGCACCACCCTGCGCTTCGAGCCGGGCATCACCTGCGTCGTCGGGCCGAACGGCTCGGGGAAGTCGAACGTGGTCGACGCGCTGTCCTGGGTGATGGGCGAGCAGGGGGCCAAGTCGCTGCGCGGCGGCAAGATGGAGGACGTCATCTTCGCCGGGACCAGCGGGCGCGCCCCGCTCGGCCGCGCCGAGGTCAGCCTCACCATCGACAACGTCGACGGTGCCCTGCCGATCGACTACTCCGAGGTGACCATCACCCGGACCATGTTCCGCAACGGCGGCAGCGAGTACGCGCTCAACGGCGAGACCTGCCGCCTGCTGGACATCCAGGAACTGCTCTCCGACTCCGGCATCGGCCGCGAGATGCACGTCATCGTCGGCCAGGGGCAACTGGACTCCGTCCTGCACGCCGACCCGATGGGCCGACGCGCCTTCATCGAGGAGGCGGCCGGCATCCTCAAGCACCGCAAGCGCAAGGAGAAGGCGCTGCGGAAGCTGGACGCGATGCAGGCCAGCCTCAACCGGGTCCAGGACCTGGTGGCCGAACTGCGCCGCCAGCTCGGACCGCTCGGCCGACAGGCCCGGATCGCCCGCCGGGCCGCCGGCATCCAGGCCGACCTGCGCGACGCCCGGCTGCGGCTGCTCGCCGACGACCTCGGCGCGCTGCGCCGGGCCGTCGAGGCCGAGGTCGCGGACGAACTGGCGCTGCGGCTGCGCCGCACCACCGTCGAGCAGGAACTGGCCCGAGCGGTGCAGCGCGAGCGCGTCCTGGAGGCGCAGGTCCAGCAACTCGGCCCCGGCCTGGAGACCGCCCGGCAGACCTGGTACCGGCTCTCCGCGCTGGCCGAGCGCACCCGCGGCACCGTCGGGCTGGCCGAGGCCCGGGCCCGGCACGCCGTCGCAGGGGGCCGGGGCGAGGAACGGCGCGGGCGCGATCCCGAGGAGCTGGAGCGGGAGGCCGAGCAGGTCCGCGAGCAGGAGGCCGCGCTGACCGAGGCGCTGGAGGAGACCCGGTACGCGCTGGCCGAGGCCGTCGAGCGCAAGGGCGGACTGGAACGGGACCTGGCCGCCGAGGAGCGCCGGCTGCGGGACGCCGCCCGGGCCATCGCCGACCGCCGGGAGGGCCTGGCCCGGCTGCAGGGGCAGGCCGCCGCCGCCCGGTCCAAGGCCGCCGCGGCGCAGGCCGAGATCGGCCGGCTCACCGAGGCCAGGGACGAGGCGCTGCTGCGCGCCGAGGCGGCCCAGGGCGAACTGGACGAACTCCAGCAGCAGGTGGACGGCCTCGCCGGGGAGGACGAACAGGCCGAGGCCCGGTACCGGCGGGCGCGCGAGCGGTTGGCCGCCGTGGAGGCGGAACTGGCCGCGGCCCGGGAGACGGCCGGCGCCGCCGAGCGCGAGCGGGCCGGGCTGACCGCGCGGCACGAGGCGCTCTCCCTCGGGCTGCGCCGCAAGGACGGCACCGGGGCGCTGCTGGAGGCGGGGGAGCGGCTGGGCGGGCTGCTCGGCCCGGCGGCCGCGCTGCTGCGGATCGAGCCGGGATACGAGGTGCCGATCGCCGCGGCGCTCGGTGCGGTGGCCGACGCGGTGGCCGTCGACTCGCCGTCCGCCGCCGCCGGGGCGCTGCGGCTGCTGCGGGCCGAGGACGCCGGCCGGGCCGCGCTGCTGATCGCCGGTGCCGCCGAAGTGGCGGAGGCGGCGGGGGAGTTGCCCGCCGGTTCCCGCTGGGCGGCCGAACTGGTGGACGGCCCGGCCGAGTTGCTCGGTGCGGTCCGGCGGCCGCTGGCCGCGGTGGCGGTGGTCGAGGACCTGGACCAGGCGCTGCGGCTGGTCGCCTCGCGGCCCGGGATCCGCGCTGTCACCGCCGACGGGGACCTGCTCGACGCCGGCTTCGCCCAGGGCGGCTCCGGCGGTGCGCCCAGCCTGCTGGAGACCCAGGCGGCGGTGGACGAGGCGGCCCGGGCGATCGGTGAACTCACCGCCCGCTGCGCCGAGTCGGCCGAGCGCCTCGCCGAACTCACCGAGCAGCGACGGGAGTCGGCCGCCGAGGTGGAGCAACTGGCCGAGCGGCGGCGGCAGGCGGAGAAGGACCGGGCCCAGGTCGCCGGGGCGCTCGGCCGGCTCGGCGGGCAGGCCCGCGCCGCCGCCGGGGAGGCCGAGCGGCTGTCGGCCGCGGCCGCACGGGCCGAGCAGGGGCTGACCGAGCTGCTGGACGGCGCCGAGGAACTGGCGCGGCGCCTGGCCGCCGCCGAGGAGTCGGCCCCGGCGGGGGAGGACGAGCCGGACGCCACCGAACAGCAGCGGCTGGTCGAGGCCGCGAGCGACGCCCGGCAGGCCGAGCTGGAGGCCCGGCTCGCCGTGCGCACCCACGAGGAGCGGGTCCGCGCCCTGACGGGCCGGGCCGACCAGTTGGACCGGGCCGCCCGCGCCGAGCGCGAGGCGCGCGCCCGGGTCGCCGAGCGCCGCCGGCGCGCCGAGCACGACGCCTCGGTGGCGAACGCCGTCGCGGTGGGCGCCCGGCAGCTGCTGGCCTGCCTGGAGGTGTCGCTGGCCCGCGCGGACGCCGGGCGCGCGGCCGTCGAACAGGCGCGCACCGAGCGCGAGCAGGAGCTGCGCGAGCACCGGGAGCACGGCCGTGGGCTCAAGGAGGAGCTGGACAAGCTCGTCGACGCCGGGCACCGGGACGAGGTGCTGCGGGCCGAGAAGCGGCTGCGGATCGAGCAGCTGGAGGCGCGCGCGCTGGAGGAGTTCGGCATCGACGGCGGCGAACTGCTCGCCTCGTACGGGCCGGACCAGCCCGTCCCGCCGTCGCCCCCGCAGGACGGGACGGAGCCGGGGGAGCCGTACCCGTACGTCCGTGCCGAGCAGGAGAAGCGGCTGCGGGCGGCCGAGAAGGCGTACCAGCAGCTCGGCAGGGTCAACCCGCTGGCGCTGGAGGAGTTCACCGCGCTGGAGGAGCGCCACCGCTTCCTCGGCGAGCAGCTGGACGACCTCAAGCGCAGCCGGCGCGACCTGATGGACATCGTCCGGGACGTGGACCAGCGGGTCGAGCAGCTGTTCACCTCGGCGTACCACGACACCGCCGCCCAGTTCGAGGGCGTCTTCGCCCGGCTCTTCCCGGGCGGCGAGGGCCGGCTGGTGCTGACCGACCCGGACGACATGCTCGGCACCGGGGTCGAGGTGGAGGCCCGCCCGCCGGGCAAGAAGGTCAAGCGGCTGTCGCTGCTCTCCGGCGGCGAGCGCTCGTTGACCGCGGTGGCGCTGCTGGTGGCGATCTTCAAGGCCCGGCCCAGCCCGTTCTACGTGATGGACGAGGTGGAGGCGGCGCTGGACGAGACCAACCTGCGCCGGCTGATCGGGATCATGGAGGAGCTGCGGGAGAGCTCCCAGCTGATCGTCATCACCCACCAGAAGCTCACCATGGAGTCGGCCGACGCCCTCTACGGCGTGACGATGAAGGGCGACGGCATCTCCCGGGTGATCAGCCAGCGGCTGCGCGAAGAGCACCGGGAGCGGCGGCCGCGGGCGGTACGCACCGCATCGGTGTAGTGCGCACCGCATCGGTGTGGGTCGGCTGCGGTCCATCCGGCCCCCGGTCGCGGATACTGGAGCGGTTATGGAATACGTGATTCTTGCCGTAGTCATCGCCGTGATCGCCATCGGTGCGATCGCGGGCCTCGTCGTTTCCGGCAGACGACGCCAGCAGCTGCCCCCGAAGTCGCAGGCGCCGGTCATCACGGCGCCGAAGCCCACCCCGCAGGAACCCCAGGTCGGCGAGGAGTCCGCGCCGCCGACCGAGGCGCCCCGCCGCACCGTCGAGGAGGTGGAACTCCCGGCGGAGCCGGAGGCCGCCGAGGCCCCCGAGGCTCCCGAGGCCGTCGAGGTCGTGCCCGTCGAGGCCGAGGCGGCGCCCGCCGTCGAGGTCCCCGAGCCCACCGCCGGCCGGCTGGTCCGGCTGCGCTCGCGGCTCTCCCGTTCGCAGAACTCGCTCGGCAAGGGTCTGCTCTCGCTGCTCTCCCGGGAGCACCTGGACGAGGACACCTGGGAGGAGATCGAGGACACGCTGCTCACCGCCGACGTCGGTGTCACCCCGACCCAGGAGCTGGTCGAGCGGCTGCGCACCCGGGTGAAGGTGCTCGGTACCCGTACCCCCGACGAGCTGCGCGCGCTGCTGCGCGAGGAGCTGGTCGAGCTGATCGGCAAGGACGCCGACCGCACCGTCCGCTCCACCAGGCACGAGGAGGGCCCGGCGGTGGTCCTGGTGGTCGGCGTCAACGGCGTCGGCAAGACCACCACCACCGGCAAGCTGGCCCGCGTCCTGGTCGCCGACGGCCGCAGGGTGGTGCTCGGCGCCGCCGACACCTTCCGTGCCGCCGCCGCCGACCAGCTCCAGACCTGGGGCGAGCGGGTGGGGGCGCGCACCGTGCGCGGCCCGGAGGGCGGGGACCCGGCCTCGATCGCGTTCGACGCGGTCAAGGAGGGCATCGCCGAGGGCGTCGACACCGTGCTGATCGACACCGCCGGCCGCCTGCACACCAAGACCGGCCTGATGGACGAGCTGGGCAAGGTCAAGCGGGTCGTCGAGAAGCACGGTCCGGTGGACGAGGTGCTGCTGGTGCTGGACGCCACCACCGGCCAGAACGGCCTGGTCCAGGCCCGGGTGTTCGCCGAGGTGGTCGACATCACCGGCATCGTGCTGACCAAGCTGGACGGCACCGCCAAGGGCGGCATCGTGGTCGCGGTCCAGCGCGAGCTGGGCGTGCCGGTCAAGCTGATCGGCCTCGGCGAGGGCGCGGACGACCTGGCTCCGTTCGAGCCGGGCGCGTTCGTGGACGCGCTGATCGGGGACTGACGCCCTCCCCGTACGTGCGACGGTACGTACCCCAGGGCGCACGAAGGGCCCGCTCCCTCCTCGGGGGCGGGCTCTTCCGCATGCCGGGGCGGCGGGTCAGGAGGCCATCCAGGCCGGCTCGGCGGTGCGCTCGCGGCTGCGGTGGCAGGCGTAGGCGAGGGTGCCGAGCAGCAGTCGGGCCTCCGGCGGGCAGCCCGCGTTGTCGCGGGTGGGGCGGCGTAGCCAGCGGACCGGGCCGAGGCCGTCGAGGACGGTGGGCGGGGCGGCGACGTAGCTGCCCTCGCCGTGGCAGGTCAGGTCGAGCGCGGCGTCGTCCCAGCCCATCCGGTACAGCAGGTCGGGCAGGCGCCGTGCGGTGCCGGCGGCGACCAGGAACTGGAGCCGGCCGGTGGGGGCGGCGAGCACCGGGCCCACCTGGGTGCCCATCCGCTCCAGCCGGACCAGGGCCTGGAGGCCGGCCTGCTCGGGGACGTCCAGGACGTCGAAGGCGCGGCCGGTGGGGAAGAGCACCGAGCCCTCGGCGCGGGGGGCGCGGGCCCGGCCGCCGCCGCCCGGCGCGGGGTGCAGGCCGGGGGCGGCGCAGCGGGGGGAGCCGCAGGGACAGCGGGTCGGGGCGGTGGCGCCGGTGACCGGGGTGCCGGTGGCCGGGTCGCCGGTGACGACCGCCCAGCCCCAGCGGCCGGTGTACTCCGCGGCGGCCTGGGACGCGGTGACCTTGGTGCGGCGGCGCGCGCCCAGCGGTGCCAGCCGCAGGTGCCCCAGTCGAAGTTCGCCGAACAGGTTGTCCATGCCTCCCCCAACAGGTTCTCGTTGCCGATGGTTACGGGACGGTGACTGTGTGTCGATTGTCAGCTGTGTGGTGCGTAGTGCGGTGGCGGCGCGCAGCGCGTGGTGTGCGCCTGTTCCGCCGGTGTGCCTCGGGCGCCGCCTTGTGGGGGCGGCGCCGATGCCGGATCGTCGTGTGCGTGGGGCTGTCGCCGTCCCGAGTGAACGGTGAACTCACCTGTGGCTGCGGTGGATTGCGGTGTCCGCCGGGTCCTCCGGGGTGCTTCGGCGGACTTGGCGGCCCGCATATGCCGGGCCGTTGGGACTCCCTAAGTGAAGCGTGTGCCCCTGGGCTTCGGTTCACTCCTGGGGGTGGCGAAAGGTGGCGTTTCGCCAGGGCCGCTCCCGCGGACTCGTCGTGGGGCATTACGTTCAGCGTGCGGATGTCGTCGAGGAGTCTGTTCCGGGCCGCCGAGGCGCGGGAGTCGGGGACCTGACGGATCGTCCGCGACGATGGCACACCAGTGCGAGGGCTTCGCGGTACGGCGGTGCCGCGGCACGGCAGCGCCTCAGGCACGGCACGTCTGGCAAGAGCCCGCAACCGTCGGGCGGTCACGATCGGGGGCCCCGCTAGGGGCCGGGCGGGATGGGGACGTTACCCATGGCAGAGAAGCAACCGAATGAGAAGCTGACCACGTGGTTCGCCCGCAGTGGCTGGTCCAAGGGCGAGTTGGCCCGCCAGGTCAACCGCCGGGCCCGGCAGATCGGCGCCCATCACGTGTCCACCGACACCTCGCGGGTGCGCCGCTGGCTCGACGGAGAGCAGCCCCGCGAGCCGATCCCCAAGATCATGTCGGAACTCTTCTCCGAGCGGTTCGGCTCGGTGGTCTCGATCGAGGACCTCGGCCTGCGCGCGGCGATCCCGGTCTCGACCGTGGGCGGCGGCGTCGACCTGCCGTGGAGCGGTCCGCAGACCGTCCAGCTGATCAGCGACTACTCCCGCAGCGACCTCATGCTCAACCGCCGGGGCTTCCTCGGCACCTCGCTGGCGCTGACCGCGGGCGCCGCGCTGATCGAGCCGATGCAGCGCTGGCTCACCCCCGGCCCGACCGGCGTCCCCACCCCGATCCTCACCGCGGCCAACGGCGGCGAGGCGTTCACGGGCCGGCTCTCCGAACCCGAGCTCGAACTGCTGGAGCAGACCACGGTCATGTTCCGGCAGTGGGACGCGCAGAACGGCGGCGGGCTGCGCCGCAAGGCCGTCGTCGGCCAGCTGCACGAGGTCACCGACCTGCTCCAGGAGACGTACAGCGAGGACACCACCAAGCGGCTGTTCCGGCTCACTGCCGAACTCGCCCACCTGGCCGGGTGGATGTCGTACGACGTCGGGATGCACCCGAGCGCGCAGAAGTACTACGTGCTCGCCCTGCACGCGGCCAAGGAGGCGGGCGACCGCCCGTTCGGGGCGTTGATCCTCACCGACATGAGCCGCCAGATGATCCACCTCAACCGGGGCGAGGACGCCCTGGAGCTCATCCACCTGGCCCAGTACGGCAGCCGCGACACCGCCACCGCGCGCCAGCAGTCCCTGCTGTACGCGATGGAGGCGCGCGCCTACGCCACCATCGGCGAGGTCAACCGCTGCGCCCGGGCGGTCCGGCTGGCCGAGGACACCTTCACCGACATCCGCGAGGGGGACCAGGACCCGGACTGGCTGAAGTTCTTCTCGCCGGCCGAGCTGAACGCCGAGAACGCGCACTCCTTCCGCGACCTCGCGTACCACTCGGACAACGCCGAGCTCTACGCCTCGATGTCCGCGCCGGTGATGGAGACCGCGGTCGACCTGTTCCGTCGGGACGCCGACCACGTGCGCTCGTACGCCTTCAACCTGATCGGCATGGCCAGCGTCCACCTGCTGCAGAAGGAGGCCGAGCAGGCGGCGGTGATGGCCGAGCAGGCGGTGGACATCGCCACCAAGGTGCGCTCGGAGCGGCTGAACTCCCGGGTGCGCAAGACCACGGAGGCCGCGGCGGCCCGGTTCAAGGGCGTGGACGCGGTGAGCCGGCTCAAGGAGCGGGTGGTCCAGGACATCCCGGAGTTCGTCTCGGTGGTCTGACCGGTCCCGCCGAGGGCCTTCCGAGGGAAGCTCCACCGACCGTGGCGGCCGCCGCCGCCACGGTCGGTGGCATGTCCGGAGTCCGACGGTGCGGCCGTCCGCGTGGCGGTTCGGGCCGGGCGGGCGGTGGTTCAGGCCGGGCGGGGCCGCGGTTCACGCAGCCGTAACCCGCGCGTCGCACGTGTCACGGCGGTGAAACAACCGGCCACACCGGCCGAAACCCGCCTTCGACACGCTCGTCCCGACGCCGACGCCCCGGGTGGCACCACGGGACGGATCCCCGGGTGCGGATCGGCCTGAACGCAGAGGAGACGCCGATGCCGGACGGCTTCAGTGCGGGCGACACCGCCTTCGTACTCATCAGTGCCGCCCTGGTCATGCTGATGACCCCGGGGCTGGCCTTCTTCTACGGGGGGATGGTCAGGGCCAAGAGCACGCTGAACATGCTGGCGATGAGCTTCCTCTCGCTCGGCATCGTCAGCGTGCTGTGGGTCCTCTACGGCTACTCGCTCAGCTTCGGATCCGACTCCTTCGCCGGTCTGATCGGAAACCTGGACCACCTCGGGATGCGCGGCCTCGGCCTCGACCAGCTGGCCGGCTCCATCCCGGTCACCGCCTTCGCGCTCTTCCAGCTGATGTTCGCGGTCATCACCCCGGCGCTGATCAGTGGCGCCGTGGCGGACCGGGCGAGATTCGCCGCCTGGGGGCTGTTCATCGCGCTCTGGGTGACCGTCGTCTACTTCCCGGTCGCGCACTGGGTGTTCTTCTTCGACGGCGGCCACGGCGGCTGGCTGGGAGACCGCAACGGCGTGATCGACTTCGCCGGCGGGACCGCCGTGCACATCAACGCGGGCGTCGCCGGGCTCGCCCTCTGCCTGGTGCTGGGCAAGCGGATCGGCTTCCGGAAGGACCCGATGCGCCCGCACAGCCTGCCGCTGGTGATGCTCGGCTCCGGACTGCTCTGGTTCGGCTGGTTCGGCTTCAACGCGGGCTCGGCGCTGGCCGCCAACGGCGTCGCCGCGATGGCGATGGTCAACACCCAGGTCGCCACCGGCGCGGCGCTGGTCGGCTGGCTGGTCTACGAGAGGTTCAGGCACGGCGCGTTCACCACGTTGGGTGCCGCCTCCGGAGCGGTGGCCGGGCTGGTCGCGATCACCCCGGCCTGCGGCTCGGTCAGCCCGCTCGGGGCGGTGGCGATCGGGCTGGTCGCGGGCGCGGTCTGCTGCGCCGCCGTCTCGCTGAAGTACCGCTGGGGCTTCGACGACTCGCTCGACGTGGTGGGCGTGCACGCGGTCGGCGGCGCGGTCGGTTCGCTGCTGGTCGGCCTGTTCGCCACCGGCGGGGTCGGCCAGGGCGTCAAGGGCCTGTTCTACGGGGGCGGGATCGGGCAGCTCGGCAAGCAGGCGATGGGCGTGGCGGTGGTCGCGGCGTACTCCTTCGTGCTGTCCTGGCTGCTGGCCAAGGCGGTGGACCGGCTGATCGGCTTCCGGGTCGCCGCGGACGTCGAGGTGGCCGGCATCGACCGGGCCGAACACGCCGAGTCCGCCTACGATTTCAGCGCCGTGGGGGCGGGCCTGGCCCGGGCCCTGCCGGGCCTGGCCGTCGCTGCCGCGAAGCCCGTCGCCGAACGGTCCGCCGCCGCGGAGCCCGACCCGGAGCCCGCGGCGAAGCCCGCCGAGAAGAAGACCGAGGTCGACGCCCGATGAAGCTCATCACCGCCGTGATCAAGCCGTACCGACTGGACGAGGTGAAGGCCGCCCTGCAGGCTTTCGGGGTGCACGGCCTGACCGTCACCGAGGCCAGCGGCTACGGCCGCCAGCGCGGCCACACCGAGGTGTACCGGGGGGCCGAGTACACCGTGGACCTGGTACCGAAGGTCAGGATCGAGGTCCTGACCGAGGACGAGGACGCCGAGGACCTGATCGAGGTCCTGGTGAACGCCGCCAGGACCGGGAAGATCGGCGACGGCAAGGTGTGGAGCGTCCCGGTCGACACCGCCGTACGGGTCCGCACCGGCGAGCGCGGGCCGGACGCCCTGTAGCCCGACCGCGCACCGGCGGGCCCTTCGCCAGGGGAGGGTCCGCCCGACGGCGCACCGGCGTCCCCCGGCCGGTCGAACGGCTCGTCCTCGGGTCGGAGCGGCGGTACGGGGCTCACCGGTGCGACGGTCCACCAGCACGACGGACGGGACTCCGCGCATGACCACCGAGACCAGCCCCTCCGACCCCTGTGACCCGGCGGGGCACGCCGCCGCCCGGGCCGCGCTGCTCGCCGGCCCCGGTCCGGTCGGCCGCCCCCGCCGGCGGGCGCTCGCCCGGCTCACCGACGACTGGCTGGCCGGGCTGCTCGCCGCCGCCGGCGCCCCGCCCGGCGTCGCGCTGGTCGCGGTCGGCGGGTACGGGCGCGGCGAGCTCTCCCCGCGCAGCGACCTGGACGTCCTGCTGCTGCACTCCGGCCCGATCGCCCGGGAGCTGCCCGAGCGGATCTGGTACCCGGTCTGGGACGCGGGCGCCCGGCTCGACCACGCGGTGCGCACGGTGGCCGAGGCCCGCTCGGTCGCCGCCGCCGACCTCAAGGCCCAGCTCGGTCTGCTGGACGCCCGCCACCTCGCCGGGGACCGGGCGCTCACCGACGCGCTGCGCTCCGCGGTGCTCACCGACTGGCGCGCGAGCGCCCCCGCACGCCTGCCCGAGCTGCGCGAGCTGGCCCGCGCGCGGGCCGAACGGCAGGGTGAGCTGGCCTTCCTGCTGGAACCCGACCTCAAGGAGGCCCGCGGCGGCCTGCGCGACGTCGTGGTGCTGGACGCGATCGCCGCCACCTGGCTCGCCGACGCGCCCCGCGACGGCCTGGACGCCGCCGCACTGTGGCTGGCCGACGTGCGCGACGCCCTGCACCTGGCCACCGGCCGGGCCACCGACCGGCTGAGCCTCCAGGACCAGGACCAGGTCGCCGAGCGGCTCGGGGTGCTGGACGCCGACACCCTGCTGCGCCGGGTCTACGAGGCGGCCCGCACCATCGCGTACGCGGGCGACGTCACCTGGCGGGCGGTGGACCGGGTGCTGGCGGCCCGCGCCGGCCGCGGTCGGCGGGTGCGCCGTCCGGGCATCCCGTTCGTCGGCCCCGGCCGCGGCGCCGGAGGGCAGGTCCACGGCGCCGGAGGGCGGGCCCGGGGCGCGGTCGAGCGGCGTCCGCTCGCCGAGGGCGTGGTCGAGCAGGACGGCGAGGCGGTACTCGCCCAGGGCGCCCGGCCGGCCGCCGACCCGGTGCTGCCGCTGCGCGCCGCGGCCGCCGCCGCGCAGAACGGGCTGACCGTCTCGTACGCCACGGTGCGCCGGCTGGCCGCCGAGTGCCGCCCGCTGCCGGTGCCCTGGCCGGACGAGGCGCGCGAGCAGCTGGTCACCCTGCTGGGCGCGGGGGAGGCGGCCGTCCCGGTGTGGGAGGCGCTGGAGGCGGAGGGGCTGGTCCGGCGGCTGCTGCCGGACTGGGAGCGGGTGCGCTGCCGTCCGCAGCGCAACGCCGTGCACCGCTGGACGGTGGACCGGCACCTGGTGGAGACGGCGGTGCGGGCCGCCGCGATGACCCGCCGGGTGGCCCGGCCGGACCTGCTGCTGGTCGCCGCGCTGCTGCACGACATCGGCAAGGGTTGGCCGGGGGACCACTGCGAGGCCGGCGAGGTGATCGTCCGCGACCTCGGCCCCCGGATGGGCTTCGGCCCCGAGGACACCGAGACGCTGGCGGTGCTGGTCCGCCACCACCTGACCCTGGTGGACACCGCGACCCGGCGCGACCCGGACGACCCGGCGACCGTCGAGGCGATCACCAAGGTGGTCACCACCCGGGCCGAGCTGGAGCTGTTGCGCGCGCTCACCGAGGCGGACGCGCTGGCCACCGGCCCCGTCGCGTGGAGCGCCTGGCGGGCCTCGCTGGTGGACGGCCTGGTGGCCCGGGTGGCGGACCGGCTGGCCGGGGCGGGCGCCCCGCCGGTGGAGCCGGCGCCGACCGCCGAGCAGGAGCGGCTCGTGGTGGAGGCCGCCAGGACGGGGCAGCCCGCGCTGTCGCTGCGGGCCCGGTCCGAGGGGGCGGCGCCGGGCGCCGAGCCGATGGGCGTCGAGCTGGACCTGGCGGTCCCGGACCGTCCCGGGCTGCTCGGCACCGCCGCCGGGGTGCTCGCGCTGCACCGGCTGGCCGTCCGCTCGGCCGGGCTGCGCGAGCTGGACCCGGTGGGCGCAGGGCCGGTGCTGCTGCTGTCCTGGCGGGTGGCGGCCCAGTACGGCGAGCTGCCGGAGGCGGCCCGGCTGCGGGCCGACCTGCGCCGGGCACTGGACGGCTCGCTGGACGTCGCCCGCCGGCTCGCCGAGCGGGACGCCGCGGCCCCGCGCCGCCGGGGCATCCCCACCCCACCGCCGCTGGTCGCGGTGGCGCCCGCGGTGGCCTCGGCGACCGCGACCGTGCTGGAGGTCCGCGCGCACGACGCCCCCGGGCTGCTGCACCGGATCGGCCGGGCACTGGACGGGGCGGGTGTGCGGGTGCGCACCGCGCACGTCTCCACGCTGGGCGCGGAGGCCGTCGACTCGTTCTACCTGACCGACGGGGACGGCCGGCCGCTGACCGCCCGGCGGGCCGGCGAGGCGGCGGCGGCGGTCCGGGCCGCGCTGGGCTGAGCGCTCGGCGTGGCGTGGCGGGCCCCGCAGGGGAAGGTCGGGGGGAGGCCGGACGGCGAGGTCGGCCGGGGTGCGGGCGGGCGTTCCGACCGGGGGTGGAGACCGTACCCGGGGCGGCCGGATACCCTGGGGGGCGACGACCGTACCGATACCGATGCCGTAGAGGACCCGCGACGACGTGTTCGACACCCTTTCCGATCGCCTCGCAGCGACGTTCAAGAACCTCCGGGGCAAGGGCCGCCTGAGCGAGGCGGACATCGACGCCACCGCCCGCGAGATCCGCATCGCGCTGCTGGAGGCGGACGTCGCGCTGCCGGTCGTCCGGGCCTTCATCAAGCAGGTCAAGGAGCGGGCGCTCGGTGCCGAGGTCTCCGGCGCGCTGAACCCGGCGCAGCAGATCATCAAGATCGTCAACGAGGAGCTCATCGCGATCCTCGGCGGCGAGACCCGCCGGGTGCGGTTCGCCAAGAGCGGCCCGACGGTGATCATGCTCGCCGGTCTCCAGGGTGCCGGTAAGACCACCCTCGCGGGCAAGCTCGGCCACTGGCTGAAGAAGCAGAAGCACACCCCACTGCTGGTCGCCTGCGACCTCCAGCGCCCCAACGCGGTCAACCAGCTCCAGGTGGTCGCCGAGCGCGCCGACGTGGCCTTCTACGGCCCGCAGCCGGGCAACGGCGTCGGCGACCCGGTGCAGGTGGCCAAGGACTCGATCGAGTACGCCAAGCAGAAGCAGTACGACGTCGTCATCGTCGACACCGCCGGCCGCCTGGGCATCGACGCCGAGCTGATGCAGCAGGCCGCCGACATCCGCGCCGCGGTGAACCCGGACGAGGTCCTGTTCGTCGTCGACGCGATGATCGGCCAGGACGCGGTCACCACCGCGCAGGCCTTCCTCGACGGCGTCGACTTCACCGGCGTGGTGCTCTCCAAGCTCGACGGCGACGCCCGCGGCGGTGCCGCCCTGTCGGTCGCGCACGTCACCGGCCGGCAGATCATGTTCGCCTCCAACGGCGAGAAGGTCGACGACTTCGACGCCTTCCACCCGGACCGGATGGCCTCGCGCATCCTCGGCATGGGTGACGTCCTCTCGCTGATCGAGAAGGCCGAGCAGACCTTCTCGCAGGCCGAGGCGGAGAAGATCGCCGCCAAGCTGCGCGGCGGCCCGAAGCAGTTCACCCTGGACGACTTCCTGTCCCAGCTGGAGCAGGTCCAGAAGATGGGCTCGATCTCCAAGCTGCTCGGCATGCTGCCGGGCATGGGCCAGATCCGGGACCAGATCAACAACATCGACGACAAGGACGTCAACCGGGTCGGCGCGATCATCAAGTCGATGACCCCGGCCGAGCGCGCCGAGCCGGAGCTGATCAACGGCTCCCGCCGGGCCCGCATCGCCAAGGGCTCCGGCGTCCAGGTCGGCGAGGTGAAGAACCTGGTCGAGCGGTTCTTCGAGGCCCGCAAGATGATGTCCGCGATGGCCTCCGGCAAGGGGATGCCGGGCATGCCGGGCATCCCCGGCATGGGCGGCGGCGCGAAGAAGTCCGGCAAGAAGGCCCCGCAGGCCAAGGGCAAGCGCAAGAGCGGCAACCCGCTGAAGCGCGCGCAGGAGGAGGCCGCGGCCGCCGAGCGCCGCGCGCTCGGCCCGGGCGCCGGCCAGGGTCCGGCGGACGGCGGCGCGTTCGGCCTCGGCGCGGGCAAGGGCCCGGCCGACTTCGAGCTGCCCAAGGAGTTCAAGGACATGCTGTAGTCCTTGATCGACTCTGATCGGCCCGTCGTCCGGTGTTTCCGGGCGGCGGGCCGATCGCGTGTCCGATGATGGGGTCATGCGAGTGATGATCAGGGCCCCGAGGGCCGAGGACACGGCCGTTTACGCCGACGCGGTCCGGCGGTCCGCCGAACACATCGGCCGGTGGAACCCGGTCGAGCCGGACGGACTGCCCGACCTGCTGAAGCGCCAGGGCTCCGGGCTGCGGACCTTCCTGATCCTCGACCGGGAGACCGGCGGACTGGTCGGCAAGGTGAACGTCGCCAACATCGTGATGAGCCGGTTCTGCAACGCCACGCTGGGCTACGACTCGTACCTGCCGTTCAACGGCACCGGGCGGATGACCGAGGGCATGCGGCTGGTCCTGGACCGCTGCTTCGCCCCGCAGTCGTCCGACGGACTGGGCCTGCACCGGCTGGAGATCAACGTCCAGCCGGACAACGAGCGATCGATCGCGATGGCCAAGCGGCTGGGCTTCCGGCACGAGGGCTTCTCCCCGCGGATGCTGTTCCTCCAGGGGGACTGGCGCGACCACGAGCGGTTCGCGCTGACCGCCGAGGAGTGGCCGGGCACGACGGCATAACCGCTGGTGGGAGCGGCCGGCGCGGCCGTACGGCGGCTCGGGCGCGGCGTTGCGATTGGCTCGCCCGAGCACCTGTCCGTATTGTCCGATGGGTGACCGAACCCGTGCCGCCACGTCAGACTCCCGACCAGCCCTGGCGCTCGGAGGGCGCCCCGCCCCCGCCGCCCAAGCGCCGGATGCCCGGCGGCTGGGTGGGGCTCGCCCTCACCGCCCTCGTGGTGTTCCTGATCTCCGACCTGCTGTTGTCCTTCTTCGGCCCCGCCGGGTCCACCACGATCTCGTACACCGAGTTCAACAACCAGCTGAACAAGGGCAACATCACCAAGATCTACGCCAAGGGCGACGCGATCGAGGGCACCCTCAAGACCGCCCAGCCCAAGCCGGACGGCGGCAAGGGCGACTACACCGAGTTCGACACCCAACGGCCCTCCTTCGCGGGCGACAACCTCTGGAGCACCCTGCAGCAGAAGGGCGTCGAGGTCACCGCCACCTCGCCGGTCCAGCAACGCAGCTTCCTCACCAACCTGCTGCTCTCGCTCGCCCCGATGCTGCTGCTGATCTTCATCTGGGTGATGCTCGCCCGCCGGATGGCCGGCGGACTCGGCGGCGGACCGCTCGGCCGCAAGGCCCCGCCCAAGCCGGTCACCGCCGAGCAGGGCAAGCGCACCACCTTCGCCGACGTGGCCGGCATCGACGAGGTCGAGGCCGAACTCACGGAGGTCGTCGACTACTTGAAGAACCCCGAGCGGTACCGCAGGCTCGGTGCCAAGATGCCGCGCGGCGTGCTGCTGAGCGGCCCGCCCGGAACCGGCAAGACCCTGCTGGCCCGGGCGGTGGCCGGCGAGGCGAACGTGCCGTTCTTCTCCGCCTCCGCCTCCGAGTTCATCGAGATGATCGTCGGCGTCGGCGCCAGCCGGGTCCGCGAGCTGTTCGCCGAGGCCCGCAAGGTCGCCCCGGCGATCATCTTCATCGACGAGATCGACACCATCGGCCGCCAGCGCGGCGCCGGCGGCGGCATGGGCGGGCACGACGAGCGCGAGCAGACGCTCAACCAGATCCTCACCGAGATGGACGGCTTCACCGGCTCCGAGGGCGTCATCGTGATCGCCGCGACCAACCGGGCGGACGTGCTCGACCCGGCGCTGCTGCGCCCCGGCCGCTTCGACCGGCGGATCACCGTCAGCCCGCCCGACCGGGAGGGCCGGGCGGCGATCCTGCGCATCCACAGCCGCAGCGTCCCGCTGGCCGGCGGCACCGACCTCAGCCGGCTGGCCAAGGTCACGCCGGGGATGACCGGCGCCGAGCTCGCCAACCTGGTCAACGAGGCCGCGCTGCTGGCCGTCAAGCGCAAGCAGGACGCGGTCAACGAGCGGGACCTCTCGGACGCCCTGGAGAAGGTCCAGCTCGGTGCGGTGCGGCCGCTGGTGATGCCGCAGGAGGAGCGCGAGCGGACGGCGTACCACGAGAGCGGGCACGCGCTGCTGGGCATGCTCCAGCCCGGCGCGGACCCGGTCCGCAAGATCACCATCGTGCCGCGCGGCCGGGCGCTCGGCGTCACCCTCTCCACCCCGGAGGACGACCGCTACTCGTACACCGAGCCCTACCTGCGCGGCCGGATCATCGGCGCGCTCGGCGGCATGGCGGCCGAGCAGGTGGTCTACGGAGTGATCACCACCGGCGCGGAGAGCGACCTGGAGCAGGTCACCAACATCGCCCGCGGGATGGCCGGGCGCTGGGGGATGAGCGAGCGGGTCGGCCGGCTCACCGCGGTGCCCTCCGACCCGCAGGGCGCGTACGGGCTCTCCGCCGCGCCGACCACCCTGGACGCGGTGGACGAGGAGGCCCGGCGGATCGTCTCCGAGTGCTACGACGACGCGCTGCGGATCCTGACCGAGCAGCGGCACCGGCTGGATGCGCTGGCGGCTGCGCTGCTGGAGGCGGAGACGCTGGACGAGGCGGAGGCGTACCGGGCGGCGGGAGTGCCGCGGGGGGCGTCGGCGGAGGGCTCCGGAGGGGCCGAGGGGTCCGGTGGGGCCGGTGGCTCTGACGGGGCCGGTGGCTCCGATGGCTCCGATGGGTCCGACGGGAAGTCGATCGACCGGGCGTGAAGCCGGGAATCGGGGGCGTGCGCCATGGTGGCGGGCGCCCCCGATTTCGTGTTTCCCGGTCCCTTTCCCTGCCTCCTGCCCCGCCTCTTGCCCCGTCCCTGTCCCCGCTCTGCCTAGCGCGGCCGCTCGGCGACCAGGTAGCGGAACAGGTTCTCCATCCGCACCGAGCCGTCCGCGCGCAGGTACGGCTGGAGCACCTCCTCCAGTTCCTTGGCCACCAGCGAGGCGCCGGAGAACTCCTCGGCCGGCTCGAACAGGCCGGTGGAGAGCAGCCCGCGCACCGCGCTGTCGAGGTCGGCGTAGGCGAACGGGCAGCTCACCCGGCCGCTGCCGGCCGGACGCAGCCCGGCCGGGGCGAGCAGGTCCTCCAGGGCGCCGGGCGCGCTCAGCTCGAACGGGTCGCGCGCGGTGGTCCGACCCGCCATCCGCCGGGCCACGTCCAGCACCGGGGCGCTCTCGCAGCGCTCCGGCGGCCCCCAGGCGGCCAGCACCACGTGCCCGCCCGGGAGGGTGAGCCGGGCGGCCTCGGCCACCACCGGGCCGGGCTCGGCGGCGCCGGGCAGCTGCTCGAAAACCGTCACCAGCGAATGGGCCGGGTGGGGGACGGCGGATGGTCTCCGGGCCCCCGCGCACACCCGCAGCCGACGGGCGCGGGCCAGCTCGCGCAGCTCGTCCCGCGGCTCCTGACCGGCGACCTGGGCGCCCCGGCCGGCCGCGAGCAGAAGGGCCAGTCCGGACCGGCAGCCCAGGCCCAGCACGCTGCTCGCCGGGCCGACCTCCAACCGGTCGTAGACCGCCTCGTAGAGCGGCACCAGCATGCGCTCCTGGATCTCCGCCCAGTCGCGCGCCCGCGTGGGGCGCGCCGCCCCGGTCCGCGGGTGGTGCGGGCGTGCGCCCGTCGGTCGTGCGGTCGTGCCGGTCGTCCGCGCTGAAGCCATGGCGGCCTCCCATCCGGTCCTTCGGTGTGCTGCTACGGCTCCCCCAAAGTCCCGCCCCACACCAGCGAACAGCGGGTCGGGCCCGGCGTCCAGAGGGGTGCAGGGTGGTGCGCGCGTGTCACGGTGGTGCGCCCCCGTCCGGTGATACCGATTCGAAACCGGGGCCCCGGGCCCCGTACCATTCGCCCCATGGCTAAGGCACCCGTTCTCACCCCTCAGGCGGAAGACTTCCCGCGCTGGTACCAGGACCTCATCAACAAGGCCGAGCTGGCCGACAACGGTCCGGTGCGCGGCACCATGGTCATCCGACCGTACGGCTACGGCCTGTGGGAGCGGATGCAGCAGGAGATGGACGCGCGGATCAAGAAGGCCGGCGCGCAGAACGCCTACTTCCCGATGTTCATCCCGCAGTCCTACCTGACCAAGGAGGCCGAGCACGTCGAGGGCTTCGCCCCCGAGCTCGCGGTGGTCACCCACGGCGGCGGCAAGCAGCTGGAGGAGCCGGTCGTCGTCCGGCCGACCTCCGAGACGATCATCAACGAGTACTTCTCGAAGTGGGTGCAGAGCCACCGCGACCTGCCGCTGCTGATCAACCAGTGGGCCAACGTGGTCCGCTGGGAGCTGCGTCCGCGCGTCTTCCTGCGCACCACCGAGTTCCTCTGGCAGGAGGGCCACACCGCCCACGCGACCTACGAGGACGCCCGTGACTACGCGTCGATGATCCACACCCAGGTCTACGGCGACTTCATGACCAACGTGCTCGGCATCGACGTCGTGCTCGGCCGCAAGACCGCCAAGGAGCGCTTCGCCGGCGCCATCAACACCCTCACCCTCGAGGGCATGATGGGCGACGGCAAGGCCCTCCAGATGGGCACCAGCCACGAGCTGGGCCAGAACTTCGCCAAGGCGTTCAACACCACCTACCAGCTGCAGGGCGCCGAGCGCGAGCACGTCTGGCAGACCTCCTGGGGCGTCTCGACCCGCATGGTCGGCGGCCTGATTATGTCCCACGGCGACGACAACGGCCTGCGGGTGCCCCCGCGCCTGGCCGCCGTCCAGGCCGTCGTCCTCGCGATCAAGGGCGACGACGCGGTCATCGCCAAGGTCCGCGAGATCGGCGCCCAGCTGGAGGCCGCCGGCATCCGGGTCGTGGTCGACGACCGCACCGACACCCCGTTCGGCCGCCGCGCCGTCGACTGGGAGCTCAAGGGCGTCCCGCTGCGCATCGAGGTCGGCCCGCGCGACCTGGAGAACGGCACCGCGATGCTGGCCCGCCGCATCCCGGGCGGCAAGGAGCCGGTCTCCATCGACGCCCTGGCCACGCTGCTCCCGGGCGTGCTGGAGGAGGACCAGGCGCTGCTGCTGCGCCAGTCCCGCGAGCGCCGCGAGTCCCGCACGGTCGACGTCAAGACCATCGACGAGGCCATCGAGGCCGCCGCGACCGGCTGGGGCCGGATCTCCTGGGCCGACCTCGGCGCGGAGGGCGAGGCCAAGCTGGCCGAGCAGGGCGTCACGGTCCGCTGCATCGTCGCCGCCGACGGCTCGGTGCCGCAGACGGACGACCAGGAAGGCAACGTCGCGATCGTCGCCCGGGCGTACTGACATCCGTTCGGTGTCCGGTGGACGGCAGACGGCGGACGGCGTTCGGCGGACGGTGTTCGATGTCCGGTGGGTGGCCTTCGGCGGATGGCCTTCGGCGGATGGCCTTCGGTGGACGGTGTTCGGTGGACGGCGGATGTCGCTTCGATGTCCGCCGGACGTCCGTCCTCCGCGGGTATTGACCGGCAGCGGCGACATTTGCCCGGAATGCGGATGGGTAAGAATCCGGTAACTGTTCCGGTGTGTCCGCGCGGTGGACATCCCTACTGGCCGGTCAACTCCCGGTATTAACGGAATAGCGGTACGGTGTACGGCCCGTGGCCCTGTCAATCCGGCAGGCCCACGGGCCGTACGTCCTGGGTGGCGACAGCCCGCCCCCCGGACGGAATTCACCAGGCCCGTCGGCGTTGCGACGGGCCGAAACCGGCAGGGGGTTGGTCTTGCGTCAGATCCGGAACGCGCAATTCGCGCGCGGCCTCGCATTCCTGGGAGTTCCCTGTGAATTCCCCGGGAACGGGAACATGCGGAACATCGGCTCGCACTCCATCGTTGGTCTAGCGTGAGCACGACACAGCCCCTCGTTCTCGCGGCCGAACTGGCCGCCGCCTGGAGCGACATCCAGGCCTACCACCAGGACCTTCCCGACCTCGCCTCGCCCGAGGCGCTGATCGGGGAGTCCTCCTCGGCCTGTGGGACGCGGCTCGGTTTCGAGCGCCTCCTCCACGAGGCTGCCCATGGTCTGGCCGCGGCCCGGGACATCCGGGACACCTCGCGGGCCGGCCGCTACCACAACCGGCGCTTCCTGATGCTCGCTTCCGAGCTGGGCCTGGCGCACCCGGTCGAGCCGCACGCGAGCAGCGGCTTCTCCCAGGTGACCATGCTCAAGGAGACCCAGGAGCGGTACGCCGACACCATCGAGCGCCTGGACCGTGCCCTCGGGGCGCACCAGGAGGCGGTGGCCGGCGACGGCGCGACGCGCGCCTTCCGCGGCCCGGCGGCCCGGCACGGCTCCTCCGGGGGCGGCGTGCGGGTCAAGGCGGTCTGCGGCTGCGGGCGCAATGTCCGGGTCGTTCCGTCGGTGCTCGCGCAGGCGTCCATCGTCTGCGGTGCGTGCCAGCAGCCGTTCAAGATCGCCTGAGCGGTCGACGCCCCGGCGGGCTGCTGTGCGGGCAGCGGTCCGGCCGGAATGCCGGAGTGCGGCAGCGAGCCGCACTGCGGCAGCGAGCCGCACTGCGGTGAAGTGAGCACTGCGGAAGTGAGCGGTGCAGCAGGACAGTGGTGATGTCTTCGGGCCGGACCGGGAGCGGGGGCTCCCGGTCGAGCCCTGACCGGGCGCCCGGCCCGCGTACAGGCGGTTCTCGCCGATGTGGCAGAATGGACAGCTGAGTACTCGGCAGCCGAGCAGGACCCCTCTCTCCTACGGCTGGCGTGTCCCTTGAACGGTCCGCCGCGCAACCCCACGCGCTGGCGAGCCCGCTCACCCACGTCAACACCAGGAGAATCCACTCCCGTGGCAGTCAAGATCAAGCTGAAGCGTCTCGGCAAGATTCGCTCCCCGCACTACCGCATCGTCGTCGCCGACTCCCGCACCAAGCGTGACGGCCGCGCGATCGAGGAGATCGGCATCTACCAGCCGACCTACAACCCCTCGAAGATCGAGGTCGACAGCGACCGCGCCCAGTACTGGCTGTCCGTCGGCGCCCAGCCGACCGAGCCGGTGCTCGCCATCCTGAAGCTGACCGGCGACTGGCAGAAGTTCAAGGGCCTGCCGGCTCCGGCGCCGCTGAAGGTCGCCGAGCCGAAGGTCGAGGACTTCTCGCACCTGTTCGCCAAGGCCGTCGCCGGCTTCGAGGACGCCACCACCGGCGTCGCCATCACCCCGAAGGCCAAGAAGTCGGACAAGGCCGAGGCCGAGGCCGACGCCGCCGCCGAGGCCTGATCGTGATCGAGGACGCCCTCGACCACCTGGTGAAGGGCATCGTCGAGCACCCCGACGAGGTGCAGGTGCGCTCGCGCAACCTGCGTCGGGGTAACACCATCGAGGTGCGGGTGCACCCCGATGACCTCGGCAAGGTGATCGGCCGGGGCGGCCGTACGGCGCGCGCGCTGCGCACCGTGGTCGGCGCCCTCGGCGGTCGCAACGTCCGGGTCGACCTGGTCGACGTGGACAACATTCGCTGACGCTGCTGCTCGTTCAGCCGTCAGGGCTTGTGAGGCCGACCGGGACGCATGTCGTCCCGGTCGGCCTTTCGCATTTCCATCCGCTTTTCCGTCGCATCGCCGCTTCGCGTCATTGCTTCGCGGCACCGCTTCGCAGCCCGTCGCTTTCGTTTCGGCTCAGGAACTCCAGGAGAACGATCACCGTGCAGCTCGTCGTCGGCAGGATCGGCCGTGCCCACGGCATCAGGGGGGACGTCAGTGTCGAGGTCCGCACCGACGAGCCGGAACTCCGGCTCGGCCCCGGTGCCGTCGTGCTCACCGACCCCGCGTCGGTCGGACCGCTGACCGTCGAGTCCGGCCGGGTGCACAGCGGCCGGCTGCTGCTGCGCTTCGCCGGCGTCAAGGACCGCAACGCGGCCGAGGCCCTCCGCGGCACCGTGCTCATCTCCGAGGTCGACCCGGAGGAGAGCCCCGAGGACCCGGAGGAGTACTACGACCACCAGCTGGTCGGCCTGGACGTGGTGCTGCTCGACGGCACCCTGGTCGGTGAGCTGACCGAGGTCGTCCACCTGCCCTACCAGGACCTGCTCACGGTGAAGAAGGCCGACGGCACGGAGGTGCTGGTGCCCTTCGTCAGCCAGATCGTGCCGACCGTCGACCTGGAGAACCAGCGTGCTGTGATCACCCCGCCGCCCGGGCTGATCGACCCGGAGCAGGCCGAGGTCGCGGGGGCCTCCTCGGCCGAGCGCACCGAGGGTTCCGAGGACGCGGAGGAGTCGGAGTGACCGTCGAGGAGCGTGCCGGGTCGGGGGCCGAGGCGGTCGGCAGTGCCGTGTCCGGTGCTGTCGTGTCTGACGCTGTCGTGTCCGACGCTGCCGTCTCCGGTGCGGTGCAGAGCGGTATGAGGATCGACGTCGTCACGATCTTCCCCGAGTACCTGGAGCCGCTGGACATCTCGCTGGTCGGCAAGGCCCGCGCCCGCGGCCAGCTGGACGTGCACGTCCACGACCTGCGCGGGTGGACCCACGACGTGCACCGCACGGTCGACGACAGTCCGTACGGTGGCGGCCCCGGCATGGTGATGAAGCCCGAGCCGTGGGGCGAGGCGCTGGACGCGGTGGTCGCCGCCGGCCCCGAGGGGCAGGTGCCCACGCTGGTCGTGCCGACCCCGAGCGGGCGCCCGTTCACCCAGGAGCTCGCCCAGGAGCTGGCAGGCCGCCCCTGGCTGGCCTTCACCCCCGCCCGGTACGAGGGCATCGATCGCCGGGTGATCGAGGAGGCGGCCACCCGGATGCCGGTGGTCGAGGCCTCGATCGGCGACTACGTGCTGGCCGGCGGCGAGGTCGCCGTGCTGGTGATGGTCGAGGCGATCGCCAGGCTGCTGCCCGGCGTTCTCGGCAACGCCGAGTCCCACCGCGACGACTCCTTCGCGCCGGGCGCGATGGCCGATCTGCTGGAGGGCCCGGTCTACACCAAGCCCGCCGAGTGGCGCGGCCGGACCGTCCCGGACGTGCTGCTCAGCGGCAACCACGGCAAGATCGCCCGCTGGCGCCGCGAGCAGGCCTTCGCCCGGACCCTGGCGAACCGCCCCGACCTGGTCGAGCGCTGGCAGTACGGCGCCTTCGACAAGAAGGAGCGCGAGGCGCTGAGCATCCTCGGCCTGGCCTGGGACGAGCGGCTCGGCCGATTTCGGTCCGCGGCCGGTGATGTGGAAGAATAGGCCGCTGCTGTCTGTCGCTGGTTCCCTTCCGTAGGGGGCACGTGGACCGGCGCCCCCGCCACGGGGGGATCGTCGTCAGCCGATGCGGCCCGCAGCAGACCCCATTGTGACGACTTTCCGTGGGCGGCCCGTGGCGCCTGCGATGGAGAGCAACATGAGCAACAAGCTCGCTGCTGTCGACGCGGCCTCGCTGCGTAGCGACATTCCGGCCTTCCGCGCCGGTGACACCCTGAAGGTTCACGTCCGGGTCATCGAGGGCAACCGCTCCCGTGTCCAGGTCTTCCAGGGCGTCGTCATCCGCCGCCACGGCGCCGGTATCGGTGAGACCTTCACCGTTCGCAAGGTCAGCTTCAACGTCGGCGTGGAGCGCACCTTCCCGGTGCACACCCCGGTCGTCGAGAAGATCGAGGTCGTGACCCGCGGTGCGGTTCGCCGCGCCAAGCTGTACTACCTGCGTGACCTCCGCGGCAAGGCCGCGAAGATCAAGGAGAAGCGCGACCGCTGATCCACCGGCCCCCGGCCTCGCCGGGGGATCGGAACGCTCCGAGGGGGCCGAACGGCCGCAAGGTAAGCTCACCCCCCGATGAGCACGCACGAACCATCCGCGGACCGCGACGGCAGTCCCGCACCCACCGGTGCGGACTCGCTGTCGCGGTCCGCGGTCGTTTCCGGGGGCGGGCCTGAGCACGCCGAGGTGCCGGAACAGGCCGAGGGCCAGGAGCGGGCCGAGGGCTCCGGCGACAGTGGCCCCGGCGGCGAGGGCGCCGATGGTGCCGGCAGTGCCGATGGCGCCGATGGCAGTGATGGTGGCGACGGGGGTGATGGCGGTGGTGGCTCCGGTGACGACGACTCGGAGCAGGCGGAGGAGCCAGGGCACTCGCGCTCGCGGGACCTGCTGCTGTTGGTCGGGATCTGTCTGGCGGCCCTGCTGCTGGTGAACGCCTTCGTCGCGCGCCCGTTCTCGGTGCCCTCCGGGTCGATGGAGGAGACCCTGCGCCCGGGCGACCGGCTGGTCGCGAACCAGCTCGCCTACGCCTTCGGCGGCCACCCCCAGCGGGGCGACGTCGTGGTCTTCGACGGGACGGGCTCCTTCCTGCGTGGGTCGGCCGCGCCGTCCGGCTTCTGGGACGGCCTGCACTCCCTCGCCCAGGACCTCGGACTGGCCCCGGCCGGGGACACCGTCTACGTCAAGCGCGTGATCGGGGTCGGCGGGGACCGGGTGACCAGCACCGGCCCGGGCGCGCCGATCACCGTCAACGGCGTGCCGATCGACGAGACCTCCTACCTCTCCCCGGGCGACGACCCGTCGAGCGTGGCCTTCGACGTCATCGTGCCGGCCGGCAAGCTCTGGGTGATGGGTGACCACCGCAGCGCCTCCCGGGACTCGCGTGACCACCTCGGCGAGCCCGGTGGCGGCTTCGTGCCCGAGAAGAAGGTGATCGGGCGTGCGGACTGGGTGGTCTACCCGTTCTCGCGCTGGACCGGCCTGGACCGGCCCGCGGCCTTCGCCGTGACTGCGGGAACGGGCGGTCATGGGGACCAGAGGTAGGGGGCGGCTCGCCGACCGCCCCGCGGCCGGGGGACCGGGGGACGGGGAGTCGACGGCCGGCGGGGCGACGGCCGGGGGACCGGGGGAGGACGCAGCGGCGGGCCGTGGGCCGATCGGGGCCGCGCCGGCGCGTGGTCGGGCCGAGCGCCGGCGCAGTGCCCGCAAGGCGGCCCGCCGGCGCAGGCGCTCGCTGGTGCGCGAGGCGCCGCTGATCGTCCTGGTCGCCCTGCTGGTGGCGCTGGTGATGAAGACCTTCCTGGTCCAGGTGTTCGTGATCCCCTCCGGCTCGATGGAACAGACCATCCTGATCGGGGACCGGGTACTGGTGGACAAGCTGACCCCCTGGTTCGGCAGTGAGCCGCAACGCGGCGACATCGTGGTGTTCAAGGACCCGGGCGGCTGGCTGGAGCACGACCGCAAGCCGTCCGAGGACGGCCCGGTGCTGGGCGCGGCCAAGCGGGTGCTGACCTTCGTCGGGCTGCTGCCCTCCGACGACGAGCAGGACCTGATCAAGCGGGTGATCGGCGTCGGCGGCGACACCGTCGAGTGCTGCGACGCCCAGGGGCGCCTCACCGTCAACGGCCGTCCGGTGGAGGAGCCCTACCTCGCGCCCGGCAATCCGCCGTCCCGGCAGACCTTCAGGATCCAGGTGCCGGAGGGGCGGTTGTGGGTCATGGGCGACCACCGGGACGTCTCCGCCGACTCCCGTTTCCACATGGGCAATCCGGGACAGGGGACGATCCCGCTGAGCGGCGTGGTCGGTCGCGCGTTCGTGGTCGCCTGGCCGCTGGACCGCTTCCATCAACTCGATACGCCGAGTTCACTCTCCTCTCTCGCCCGGATGCCGCAGGCCGGCGGAACTGCCGCGGAATCGGTGGGCGTTGGGCCGGTTCCTGTGGAACCCCCGCTCGTTATGGGTGTGTTGGGCATCCTTCCGCTCGTCGTTCGTCGGTCCGGGCGGCCTCCGGAGTGAGCCGCGCAGGCCGCCGACCGGACGGGCCTCGCGTGTGGGACCGCGAGCCGGATGCCTTGGAGTGATAGAGAAGTGCAGGTGCGGCCGGGAGTGGTCCGGGCCGTCGGTCGAGGCTGTGCTGGTGTCAGGGGCGTCCGCCGTGGGCAAGCCCTGAGGCGTTCATGGTCGTGGTGAGCGTGGTGCCCGCTGTGCGGCACTCTGAGCGCGGGCGCACGGGCGTCCGCACAGCAGGGAGGAGACGTTGTGGGGGATTTGGTGATCGGCGCCCGATCAGGCGCCGGAGAGCCCGAGGGCTCGGGCCGTCGGGCGGACCGGTCCGCCGAGTCCGCGGCCTCGGCCGAGGCCTCGGCGGCGCAGACCGCCGACGGTCAGGGCGGCTCCGGGCCGGAGGACGCCCCGGACTCCCCGCACGCGGGTGCCGAGCCCGCGGACGGGTCGGAGTCGGAGGCTCCGGCCGATCCGCGCAAGCAGCGCTCGTTCTGGAAGGAACTGCCGATCCTGATCGGCATTGCGCTGATCCTCGCGCTGGTGATCAAGACCTTCTTCGTCCAGGCGTTCTCCATTCCGTCGGAATCGATGCAGAACACGCTGCAGGTCGGCGACCGTGTCCTGGTGGACAAGCTGACCCCGTGGTTCGGGGCCGAACCCGAGCGCGGCGAGGTCGTGGTGTTCCACGACCCGGGCGGCTGGCTGAACGACGAGCCGACCCAGCAGAGCAGCAACTCCTTCGTCCGCGGTGTCCAGGACGTGCTCAGTTTCGTCGGCCTGATGCCCTCCGCCAACGAGAAGGACCTGATCAAGCGGGTCATCGCGGTCGGCGGTGACACCGTCGAGTGCGAGGCCGACGGGCCGGTGACGGTCAACGGCGTCGCGCTCAACGAGCCGTACGTCTACCCGGGCAACACCCCGTGCGGTGACCACCCCTTCGGCCCGGTCCAGGTGCCCAAGGACCGGATCTGGGTGATGGGCGACCACCGCGCCAACTCGCTGGACTCCCGCTTCCACATGGACCAGCCGGGCGGCGGCACCGTCCCGGTGAACAACGTGATCGGGCGTGCCTTCGTGGTGGCCTGGCCGATCAGCCACTGGTCGACGCTGCCGGTGCCGGACACCTTCGACCAGACGGGCCTGGCGGCGGCCGCGCCGATGGCGCCGCCCGTGGCCGGTGCGGTGGGGGCCGTCGCCCTGCTCCCGCTGGTGCGTCGGGTGCGGGGCCGGGCGGAGCGCCGCCGGGAGTCCTGAGCTCCACCGGATCCCGACCCACCGGGTTGGCCCCGGCTCTTGCGCGGGCCGTGGTACCGACGAGTAATCTGCTCGGACGTGCCACGGCCCGTCGGCTTTTCCGCCCGTGCCTCCGGCGTGCCAGTGGTGTTCTCCGGTCGGCCAGAGGTGGACGGTGTCGATGAGCAGTGTCGTGGAGCAGACGGCCGACCACCCGACCGCGCCCGCCCGTGTGCGCCGCCGGCCCGCCGCGGTGCTGCAGGGCGTCGCGCTGGCGCTCGGACTGGTGCTGATGGTCGGCGGTTTCGCCCTGATCGCGATCGACTACCGGCCGTACAACATCCCCACCGCCTCGATGCACCCGACGCTGCGTGCCGGTGACACCGTGCTCGCCCGCAAGGTCGGCGGCGGCGACATCGGGCGGGGCGACGTGGTGGTGTTCAGGGACCAGGCCTGGGGCGGCGAGCTCATGGTCAAGCGGGTGGTCGCGGTCGGCGGGGACACCGTCGCCACCACCGGAGCCGACTACCGGCTGACGGTCAACGGGCAGCCGGTGGACGAGCCCTACCTCGCGACCCAGGGCCACCAGGGCGCCACGTTCAGCGTGACGGTGCCCCAGGGCCGGCTGTTCCTGCTCGGCGACAACCGGGTGGGCTCGCTCGACTCCCGTACCCACCTGGAGGTCGACGGCGGGACCGTCCCGGCCGACGCCGTCGAAGCCAGGGTCGAGGCCACCGCGCTGCCGTTCGGCCGGATGGGCCTGCTCGGCAGGGTCACCGACTTCGACGGCTTCACGGGCCCGAAGGCCGCGCGGCCCGGCCCGCTGGAACCCCTCGTCTACGCAACCCTCGCGGGCGCGGCGCTGATCCTCGTGACCTCGGCGGTGGGCGGGGTGGCCGGCCTGGCCCGCCGGTTCCGGGGGCGCAGCTCCTGAGCGGGGCCGTCGCCCGGTGGGCCGCTCTGCCGAACATCGCCCCGGACGGCCGCGTCGGGTGGCAGGATCGGTAGCGCCACCGATGCGAACGGAAGGAGCGTGGAGCGCCGCCATGACAGCACGGCGTCGCAGGGCGGCGCGGATCCTGCTGCTCGACGGGCAGGACCGCATCCTCCTCTTCCTGGGGGCCGACCCGGCCGCCCCGGAGGAGACGTGGTGGTTCACGCCCGGGGGCGGCTTGGAGGCGGGCGAGGGCGTGCGCGAGGCCGCCGAGCGGGAGCTCGCCGAGGAGACCGGCCTGCGAGGTGTGGACCTGGGGCCCTTGGTGGCGTACGGCACGGTGTCGTTCTCCTTTCGGGGACAGCGTTACGAGCAGGAACAGTGGTTCCACCTGGCCCGGACCGCGGAGACGGGGCTGGACCACTCGGGCGTGGGCGCGGACGAGCACGCCCAGCTGCTCGCGGCCCGCTGGTGGACGGTCGAGGAACTGAGGGGAACCGCCGAGACGGTCTATCCGGTCGGTCTGGCGGACTTCCTGGAGCGGCTGCTGGCCGAGGGCCCGCCGGTGGAACCGGTACGGCTCTGACCGTGGGTGCGGTGGTCCACAATGGGTGGACGTGACAAGTTGAGGGGACGCCTGGATGAGTGCCGAAGATCTCGAGAAGTACGAGACCGAGATGGAGCTCAAGCTCTACCGGGAGTACCGGGACGTCGTCGGCCTGTTCAAGTACGTGATCGAGACCGAGCGACGGTTCTACCTCACCAACGACTACGAGTTGCAGGTGCACTCGGTCCAGGGCGAGGTGTTCTTCGAGGTGTCGATGGCGGATGCGTGGGTCTGGGACATGTACCGGCCGGCCCGGTTCGTCCGCAAGGTCCGGGTGCTGACCTTCAAGGACGTGAACATCGAGGAACTCGCGAAGAGCGATCTGGAGCTGCCCTCGGACGAGTCCGGCTTCGGGAACTGACGTTGAACGACTCCGTCCCGCGTTGTCCAGCCGAATTTCGCGGGAACGGGGCTTCTCACCCCTGAGGGTGACAAAAGTTGTCCACAGGCCCGGGTTATCCACAGGGAACGGGAATTCCCGGGCCTCGTCGTGCGCGTTGGTGCAGCCTCCTCGGCGGAGGTGGTCACCATGCAGCACACCGTCGTGCAGGACCAGCAGCACCAGCAGGACCAGGCCGTACCGGACATGGCCGCAGCCGGGAAGGCCCCGCGGGCGGTCCCGGACCGCACCACCAAGAACGGGCTCGGCCGCTACGGGGAGCGGGTCGCCGCCCGCCGGCTCGCGGAGGCCGGGCTCCGCATCCTGGACCTCAACTGGCGCTGCGTCGAGGGCGAGCTGGACATCGTCGCCCTCGACGGCGACACCGTGGCGGTCTGCGAGGTGAAGACCCGCTCCGAGCGGGGTTTCCAGCAGCCCACCGAGGCCATCGACCGGACCAAGGCCGCCCGGCTGCAACGCCTGGCCGAGCGCTGGATGGCCGAGCGCTGGCCCGGTCACTTCGCCGAGCTGGCCGGGCCCGGCTACGACCCGGGGCCCACCGATCCGCAGTGGCCGCCCGCCCCACCGGGCGGGGTGCGGATCGACCTGGTCGCGGTGGTCAACCGGGCGCGGGGTGCGGCCCTGGTCGACCACCTGCGGGGGGTGGTCTGAGATGGCCTTCGCCCGCACCTGTTCCGTCGCGCTGGTCGGTGTCGACGGAGTGATCGTCGAGGTCCAGGCCGATCTGGAGCCCGGGGTGGCCGCGTTCGCCCTGGTCGGCCTGCCCGACAAGGCGCTCACCGAAGCCCGCGACCGGGTCCGTGCCGCGGTCGTGAACAGCGGCGAGGCCTGGCCGCAGCGCAAACTGACGGTCGGACTCAGCCCCGCCTCGGTGCCCAA
Source organism: Kitasatospora sp. NPDC048298 (assembly GCF_043201465.1). NCBI lineage: Bacteria > Bacillati > Actinomycetota > Actinomycetes > Kitasatosporales > Streptomycetaceae > Kitasatospora > Kitasatospora sp. NPDC048298. The sequence goes on along the minus strand of NZ_JBICYZ010000048.1, from coordinate 10,197 downwards.
GAGCGGCAGCGGCTTCGACCTCGCGGTGGCCTGCGCCGTGCTGGCCGCCGCCGAACGGCTCGACCCCTCCACCATCGCCGACCTGCTGATCATCGGCGAGCTGGGGCTGGACGGCCGGGTGCGGCCGGTCAGAGGGGTGCTGCCCTCGGTGCTGGCCGCCGCCGACGCCGGGTACGAGCGGGTCGTGGTCGCCGAGCAGACCGCGCCCGAGGCCTCGCTCGTCCCCGGGGTGACGGTGATCGGCGTCCGCAGTCTGCGCCAGCTCGTCGCCAACCTGACCGGCGTGGCGGCACCGGAGGAGCCGCCCGATCCGATCGGAGGCCGACCGGATCCGCTGATGGCCGGGCTGATGCTGCCCTGCGCGGGAGTGCGGGGCCTGCCCGACGACCGGGCGGCCCGGCTCGACATGGCCGACGTGGCCGGCCAGTACGAGGCCCGGCGGGCCCTGGAGATCGCCGCCGCCGGAGGACACCACCTCTACTTGAAGGGCCCACCGGGCGCGGGCAAGACGATGCTGGCGGAGCGGTTGCCCGCGCTGCTCCCGCCGCTGACCCAGAAGGAGGCGTTGGAGGTCACCGCCGTCCACTCGGTGGCGGGGCTGCTCCCGGTCGGGCGTCCGCTGATCGACACCGCGCCCTACTGCGCCCCGCACCACTCCACGACGATGCCGGCCATCGTCGGCGGCGGTAGCGGCCTGCCGAGACCCGGCGCGGTCTCGCTGGCCCACCGGGGCGTGCTCTTCCTGGACGAGGCGCCGGAGTTCCCGGTCCGGGTGCTCGACGCGCTGCGCCAGCCGCTGGAGTCGGGCGAGGTGGTGATCGCCCGCTCGGCCGGATCGCTGCGGCTCCCGGCGCGCTTCCTGCTCTGCCTGGCGGCCAACCCCTGTCCGTGCGGTCGGTACTCGCGGCGGGGTGAGGGCTGCGAGTGCACCCCTGCCATGGTCAGCCGCTACCAGGGGCGACTGTCCGGGCCGCTGCTGGACCGGGTCGACCTCCAGGTCCAGGTGGCCCCGGTGACGCGGGTCGAGCTGATGGAGCGGGACGCCACGGCGGAGACCACCGAGACCGTCGCGGCCAGGGTGCTGGCCGCGCGGGAGCGGGCGGCGGCCCGGCTGGCGAGTACCCCGTGGCGGACGAACGCGGAGGTGCCGGGCCACGAGCTGCGCACCCGCTGGCAGCTCGCGGGCGGCGCGCTCAACGACGCCGCGCGACAGTTGGAGCGGGGGCTGCTGACCGCCCGGGGCCTGGACCGGGTGCTCCGGGTCGCCTGGACGGTCGCCGACCTCGCCGGACGCGACCGGCCGGACCAGCGGGACGTGCGTAGCGCCCTCGTCCTGCGCACCGGGGTGGAGCACGGACTGCCGCTGACCGAGCGGGTCCTCGGCCGGCTCGGCGGAATCCCGGCGCGGCGCGGCAGCCCGGAAGAGGGCCGGCCCGCGAAGCCGGGGGCGCCTGACGGACATCCGCGGAACCAGGAGGGTGAGGCATGAACCAGTTGCTCAGGCAACCGCGAATTCCCGGCGCGGCCGAGGCCGAGGCCGAGGCCGGGGCCGGTGCCGCGGCCAACGTCGAGCCGGAGCCCGAGCGCCTCGCCCGGGTGCTGCTGGGCCGGCTCAGCGAACCGGGCGACGCGGTGGTCGGCCGGTGGCTCGGCCAACTCCCCGCCGTCGATGTGGTGAAGGCGATCCGGGGCGGGACGGTGCCCGACCACCCCGCGCTGGACGCCACCCGGCTGGCCGGGTACCAGGCGCGGCTCCCCGGCCTGGACCCGCAGATGGACCTGAAACGGGTACGCGACGTCGGCGGACGGTTCATCATTCCGGGGGACTCGGACTTCTGTTTACAGTCTCCGTGTTGTCCGAGGTCGTGTTGCGGTAGCGGGGGGACATGTTGTGGTCGAGTGGCGCCTGTACTGGGTTGGGCAGGGAGGTACAACTAACCCAGCGGAAGGGGTCTTCGAGGGCTGGGGCGATCTTGATTGGCGAGAGCGAGCGCTGAAGTTCCGCGACGTCCAGCCGATCCTGGTTTCGCCGGACGGCCGGGTGGATGTGCGGCTCAGCACCTTCTTCAGGCGATCTAGGTTTACCTCCCGGAGCAAGGGCACCAAAGAGACCTACGCGCCCGATTACCGGCTGTTCTTCACGTTCCTGTGGCAGCGAGGCCTGAACTGGGACCAGGCAACAGCGGAGGACCTGGACGACTGGGAGGACTGGCGGCGTCGGGGAGCGGACAACCCCCGGCGGATCGGCGGTGCACGCTGGGGCCGCGAGCTAGCCGCCCTCAAGCTGCTCTACGACTGGGCTGCGGGCAGCGGCATCATGACGGTGAGCCCGGTGACGACGCACCTGGTGCGAGGCCGTGACGGCGCGATGGTGGAGGTCGCCGACTTGGCGCCCGCCGACGCGAAGCACGCCGACGTGAAATGGCTCCTGCCTCGGGCTTACCGGCTGTGGCGGGACGTCGGTCTCGGCGGGATGCTGCCGACCGGGCTTGAGGACGACAGCTTCCGGGGCCGCAACGACGGCCGCGATGTGGCCGGCGCGGACCTGATGTACTCCAGTGGCCTGCGCCGGCGGGAAGCAGGAACGATCCTGCTAGCCGAGCTGCCTGCCCTGGGCACGAGCAACTACTACTCGTCTCGCGTCGGCCAAGAGGTCGCCAAGCGGGCCGGCCGCACCTTCTATGTCAGCCACAGCGCCGTGCAGTCGGCCAACGCCTACCGGATCAGTCTGCGGGACAAGGCGGTCCGCACCGCCCAGTCCAGGGGGCTGTACGAGGCGATCCCCGATCGCCTGGTGGTCCGGGAGATCACCCGGCGCGGGATCGTGCGCTGGACCACGGTGGATGGTCGGCGAGAAGAGGCGAGCTTCGACACGCTGACCGTTGCCCAGCGGATGCGGCTGTTCATCCAAGGGGAAGACGGTCTCGAACCGGCGATGCTCTGGCTCACGGAGACCGGGCTGCCACTGGCGTACAAGAGCTGGACAAAGATCTTCGAGCGGGGCAGTGACCGCTGCAAGCGGCTGGGCCTGGGGGTCTACGCCACGCCGCACATGCTCCGCCACAGCATGGCCCTGCGGATGCTCGTCTCCCTGAACAACGTCCTCGACCGACGCTACGGGCTCACCCCGGCGGAGCGGCGGCATTACGCCGAGGTCTACGGCGTCATCTGGTCGATGGTGAAGGACATGCTCGGACACAAAAACGAGCAGGTCACGAAGGACATTTACCTCGAACCTGTGCGAGGACTACAGCTTGAATCTCTGCTGAACGACGAGGAGAACCCGATCAACGACATCACCCTGGCCGAGCTCGCGAAGAAGACCGGCCTGATCTTGGATGTCGCGTGAGTGCCCCAGGGCGTCCGGCCGCGCTGCCGCCGGCTGACTACCGCCGCGCGAGCAACCTGGATGACACCGGGCTCGTGGTCCACGCCGTGGCCGAGGACGGGCAGGACCTGGGCACATGGGACTTCGGCGCGATGCCGGGGGACCTGGGCCGGGAGTTCGCCGCAGCGTTCGCCGCGTGCGCCCGCCGGAGTTGGAACAGCCCCCACTCGACCGAGACGTATTTCGGTGAGATCAAGCGGTTCATCCAGATCGTCGGGGCGTTCGACCCGCCCGTGACCTCGGTCGAGGAACTGACGCCCGAGGCGTGGCGGGAGTGGAGGGATCACAGGTCCGCTTCGCCCCGTGACCTGCGGCAGGTCGTCCGGGAGCTGCCCTCGCTGCGGGCCGACACCCGGGCCGTGCTCGACAAGCGGCGCCGCGTCATCAAGCCGAAGAAGAGCACGCTGAAGAGCGGCTTCACCCAGCGGGAGATGCGCGCGGTGCGGACGGCCGCGGCCCGTACGGTCCGTGAGGCCCGGCTGCGGATCGCGGAGAACACCGCGCTGATGGAGCGCTGGCGCCGAGGTGAGATCCAGGTCGGGACGCTGGACTGGCGGTGGGGCGAGCTGCTGGACCAGTTGAGTCGTACGGGCGATGTTCTGCGCTTCCCGTCGGGACCAACCCGCCGTGAGTCGCGGGTACTGACCGCGGACGGGGGGTTTCAGGCGGCATGCGCGCGTCTGTGGCCGTACCCGTGGGAGATCGGGGCAGCCGCCGTCCTGCTGATCTGCCACGAGGGCTGGAACCTCTCGGTGCTCAAGAAGCTGCAACTGCCACGTCAGTGGCCGAACGCCGACGAGAACGACCCCGATCCGGCGATCTTCCGGCTGGACACGGACAAGCAGCGGCGCCCCCGCCTGCGGTTCAACAGCAACAACCTGATCAACGCCGGGGAGGGCACGGCCGGTGCGGCGATGAAGCAGATCATCGACATGACCGCCCAGGTCCGCACGACCATGGCGGCCATGGGCACCCCGACCACAGCCCTTCTGGTGACCCGGAAGCTGCCGCGCGGCGGCGGCTACAAGAAGGGGCTGTTCCGCACCTCCGAAGACGGCCAACTCCTCGCCTCCTGGATCGCCGACTGGTCGCAGCGGACGAAGGCCGAGGGTGTCGACCTGCCGCACGTGAGCGCCCGGCTGACCCGCCACACCGCGCAGGCGCTCTACGGCAGGGCTCGTAACAACACCGACGCCGTCAACGACGCGGACTACCTCATGAGGGACACCACGGTCCGCGAGGAATCCCGCACAGTGGTCGAAGCGGGCCTGAACGCCGCGATGTCGCATGCCTTCGACCAGGTCGCGATGCGCATGATCGCCGGAGCCACCGGGGACGGGGCGCATGACGCTGAACTGGTCGCGAAGCAGACCGGTCTGCCGCTCGACACGGCGGCTGGCGTCGTGGCCGGGCAGCTTCAGACGCCGGTGGCGTCCTGCACCGACTTCGACCACAGCCCCCTCACCCCGGCCGGTCCGTGCTCGGTGTCCTTCCTGCTGTGCTTCGCGTGCCCGAACGCCCTGGCGACCGGCCGCGACCTGCCGCGCATCGTCTACCTCCACCGGGCTCTTGAGGCTCTGCGGTCAGCCGTCAGTGGCTCCGTGTGGCAGGCCGACTGGGCCGCCCACCACCTGCGCGTGAACGACTTCCTCAACACCCACACCAGCGAGAGCGCCCGGCCGGCACTGCTGGCCGAGGTTGCTGAACGCGACCGGCAGCTCATCGACCGGATGCTCGACAGGAGGCTCGATTCGTGAACACCGCCGCCGCCTGGGCGGGGACGCTCGTCAACCCGGCGCCGTCCGACCTGCTGTTCTCGCCGCACCGCATCCGGCCCGGCACCAGCCCGGAGGCATGGCCGCGCTTCGGCCAGCTGAGGTGGAACCTCGCCTACGCCGACCACAGCCAGATCACCAAGTACTACTCCGTCAACTGGGCCAACGTGCCGGAGGCTTTCCGAGGCTCTTTGATGCGCGCGGGCTGGGCCGTCGTCAACATCCCCACCCCTGATTTCTTGTTGGACAAGAAGCGCGGCGCCGTGCCGTCCGTCCACCCCGGGACGCTCCAGGCGGTATTCCGCGGCTGGAAGGAGTTCGCCCTCTGGCTTGACTCCGAGGGCATCACCAGCCTGGCGGAGGTGACGCGGGAGCTGATGGAGTCCTTCGCCCTGACCCTGCCGTCCAAGGGCCGGTCCTGGCCCGAGAACCAGCGTCACTTGTCCTCGCTCGCCCGGTTGTGGGCGTATGCCCCCTACCTCCTGCCGCAGGACCGGATACCGATGCCGCCCTGGGAGGACGAGGGTGCCAGCCACGCGGACTACCTGGGCGAGCGTGCCTCGACCGGGGGCGAGGCCAGTACCCCGGTCATCCATCCGGCCGTCATGTCGCCGCTGCTGGTCTGGGCGATCCGCATGGTCACCGACCTGGCCCCCGACATCCTCGCCGCCGTTCGCGAGCGAGAGCGCCTGCTGGCACGGGCGGCCCCCAGCGCGGTCAAGAGCGGCCGGGCCACGATCAGGGACCACTTGAGGCAGCTGGTGGACGGCGGCCAGAAGATCCCGACCGACGCCCGACGGAAGATCGATCCGACGCCGAGGGCGGGCAGGCTGCCGATCGCCGCCCAGTATCTGGCTGGGCTGTTGGAAGTGGCACCGACCCAGGTGAGCTCTTTCGTCCGCGACCGCCCCGAGGAGTTCCCGCCGCACCTTTTCGGTGTCGGGGCCCCGCTCGACCTCCCTATCACCGCGAAGATCGGTGACCGCCCGTGGACTGAGAAGATCGACTTCGGACAGGTGCCCGACCTTGCGATCTGCCTCGCTGCTGCCGCGACTGTGGTGATCATCTACCTTTCCGGAATGCGCCCGGAAGAGGCTCTTCACCTGGAACGCGGCTGCCGGTCCACGGAGGAACGCGAGGACGGCACGGTCCGGTACAAGATCACTGGGAGGCATTTCAGCGGGGTCCGGGACAAGGACGGCAACACCCAGGTCGGCGGGGAGATCCGAGAGGACCCGTGGATCGTCATCGAGCCGGTCCACCAGGCCGTCGCCGTCCTGGAAGAGCTGACTGACGAACGCTTCCTGCTTCCCCACAGCCTCACGACGAAGCCGAAGCCGGTGGAGATCCCGCTCCCGGTCGCGAGCCAGGACATGGTGACCGCGTGGATCGCCAAGTTCATCGCGTGGGCGAACGAGCAGTCCCAGCTTCACGACCGCCCGCACGAGTTCATCCCGGAGGACCCGGACGGCGCGGTGGTCCTGGTGCGCTTCAGGCGTACGGTCGCGTGGTTCGTCTACCACCGCCCCGGCGGCCGGATCGCGCTTGGGGTCCAGTACGGCCATGTCGAGACCACCATGGGAGAGTCGTACGCTGGCCGTTCCAAGGCCGACATGCTCCAGATCCTGAACTTCGAGCAGGGGCTGGCGATGGCCGACTCTCTCGCCGAGGCGTCCGAGCGGCTCGCCTCTGGCGAGGGGGTCAGCGGCGCGGCCGCCGAGCGGTACCTGGCGGCGGTGAGCGAGTACGGCAACAAGTTCGCGGGCGCCTTCGTGACCACACGGCAGCTGAAAGCGATCCGGAGGAACCCGAAGCTCCAGGTGTTCGAGCATGAGCGCTCCCTGCTGGCCTGCAACTTCGACCCCTACACCGCACTGTGCCAGCGCGAGCGGCCCGGCCAGGAGCCCGCCCAGCGCACACCGAGCCACGACCGGTGCCAGGCGGCCTGCCCGAACATCGCCCGCACCGACACCCACATTGAGCGCGCGAAGGCGGAGATCACGGACATCGACGCCGAGTGCGCCGAAGGTCTCAACCCCCTGCCGATCACCCGGCGCCTCGAACAACGGCGCGCGACGCTCGCCGAGATCATCGACAAGCACGAGCGCACCCGTATCTACCCCGCCCCGACCACCGGAGACCGGACGTGACCCAGCCCGATCCGCAGACCGCCGGCGATGTCGCAAGTCCGAAGGGCCAGGCTGCCGACATCGCTCAGGTCATCGGCACACTCCTCGCCCAGAGCGCCGAGGTGTCCCAGGCCGCCAAGCCCGACGACGCCCACGAGATCCAGGCGATCACCGAGGCGATGATCCGGCTGTTCGTCGGGGCGCCACTGCGGTCAGACGGGCAGCTGACCGTGAAAGCGCTGGCCGAGGAAGCGGGCCTGCGGCGCAACAAGCTGACCCACAAGCACACCGGCTTGAAGGACCTGTTCTACGCACTGGTCAAGACCATGGAGCGGTCGCCCGTCCCCGCCCAGCGCCAGGCCCAGGACGACGACCTCAAGCGCCGTCACAGCGAGTTGTGGGCCAAGCACCAGCAGCTCAAGCGGGAGGCGGCCCAGATGGCCCGGGTCATCCATGTCCTGGAGGTCGAGAACGACCAGCTCCGCAAGCAGGCGGCCGAGGGCCACGGAAACGTCCGTTTCCTTCCGAATGCCCGTTGAGATCACCGCAGCCGGGCACCTAGAACGGTGCCCGGCTGCAGCGGTGTCGGCCACAAGCCCGGACGGAGGTCGTCGGCGGGCCAGATCCAGGTTCAGGTCCGGGTCTGTGATCGACTCCAGCTCGAACGTACATGCCGTCTGGTGGCGAATGGGAGAGCTCTACGACCTGGTCGCGAGCCGTCGCCTTGGACTCGATGACCGCTCTCTGGCGCGGGCAATACGATTCACTCGGCTGGCCAGCAGGTTGGCCACGGCCTTCTTGAGCTTAAGAGGCGTGGGTGGCCACCGGACCGGGCTCGCCCCTGCCACCTCCATCCAGTCGGCTACACCGTACCGACTGGCGTCAGCCAAGCGTGAGGACTCCGCCAAGAACGCTGAGGTAGGCGGGGCGAAGCAAGCGCGATGTGACTAGATGTCAGATGTCCTGTGTACGGTGCCGGCCATGAGCGATGAGACGCCCTGGCGGCAGTGGCACGCCAAGGCCCCGCGGTGCCCTGCCGGAGTCAACTGGGAAGCCTTCATTGGGCGAAGGTTGGAGATCACCGATGGCTGGAGGGGGCATGCCTTCCGGCCGGAGAAATTCAGGGGGGTCGTAGTCCCTAATGGCCCCGGAACTGCCGATGGATGCATGACGTTCGATGACGGGTTCGTCTTCAATCCCGAGTTTTGGGATATTTACGATCTGGAGCGTGGGGACTGGCTCCGATTTACCGTCGATGGTCGTGAGTTGATCGAGCCCACGATGCGGCCCCACCGTGACTGATAGCGAGATTGCCAGCGGCCTGCCGTACAAGACTTGTCAAGCATTTCCCCCAGGGTCGGAATTTCCCCCCTGTGTGCGGCCGATGCGGTCCAATCGACTTTGTGACGCCCATAATCAACAGCGAGCCGACGGAAAGAAGCTCGGGCCGATCAGGAAGCGCCGGAGGACTAAGCCAGAGTTCTGCACTTTCCAGCCCGGTGGAAACACCTCAGCTGATCCTTGCGGGCGGCCCACCGTCAGCGACGGTCTGTGCAATGGTCATTATCAGCAGAGAGATCAGGGGCGGGAGCTCGTGCCGCTCTACACTCGGCGCATCAGTCAGGAACGGGCTGAGGAGCTGAGGGCCCAGGGGCTCAAGCTATGCACGGCCTGCAGCGAGGTGAAGCCGCTGGAGGCGTTCGCTCTTTCGTCAGCTCAGGTCAGTGGGCGGTCAACATACTGCAGGGGTTGCAATGGCGACTATTTGATTATGAAGAGGTTCAATTTCCCTTCGCTTGAGGCCCTGCGGGATTTCCGGGCATCGCGCAACCATTGCTGCGATATCTGCAATCGGCAATGGAAGCCAGGCGAAAATGCATTCCATGTTGACCATGACAGATCGTGCTGCAACACCAAGGGTGCAAATTGCGGGAAGTGTACGCGGGGCTACCTCTGTCCATTGTGCAACACTCAAGGATTGGCCTGGTATGAAGCAGTCGGCCGAGCGATTGCGCCCTTGCCAATATTTGAGACGTACCTGCTGAGGTACGAAGCCCGGCGGGCAGCACCCAACTCTAGCTGATCAGCGCTCACGCTCTTCATGTGGGTGATTAATTGGATTTCTGACCCAAGGAATCAACTGATCGGCCAGGAGTGGCCTGCCGTGGAGTCTTGCCAAACGGGCTATCGAGAGTTGAGTCCAAAGTTGAGAACGGTCAAGCACGGGGCTTGTGGTGCTCTGGATTCATTGCCGATCGGGTCGTTGTCAGAGTTCATCCTTGATCATCAAAGATGACTAGAAGAGAAGATGGTTCTGCCTGCAGTCCGCGTGCAAGGTTGAGCAGAGTGGTCAAGCTTGGATTGCGTCGTCCATGCTCGATGTAGACCACGCCCCGGAAGCTAAGCCCGCTTCTGCTTGCCAGCTCTTCAAGTGTTAGCCCGCGATCCTCGCGGAGGCGCCGCAAGTGCATGCCGAACCGATGGAGCTGGGGGTCCGGAGGGTCTGTTGGCGACACGGCTTCGACTCGAACACCGAAGGCCATTTGACTGCCATGAACAGCTGTGCATAATCGGCGCTGATCGTTGCTTTAAGCATGCCGAACCGCGGGGTGACCGGCGGTGGAGTGTGACTCTTCGAGAGGAAGCGCCATGCCTGCCCCGAGGAAGTACCCGCCTGAGCTGATCGAGCGCGGCGTCCAGATGGTTGTCGAGCAGAAGCGAGCCGAGCCTGGCCGGTCGGGCATTGTGAGGGCAGTGGGGGAGCTATTGGGCATCCATCCTGAGGTTCTGAGGCATTGGGTCAACAAGGCTGATTTCATCGGGTCATATGGGCACCACGTCTTCGGCAGGAGTCGGCCCCATGGTTGGGCTGTTCGTGACGCCGATGTACCTGATCGTGCTCAAG
>NZ_JBICYZ010000047.1:0-76235 GCF_043201465.1 Kitasatospora sp. NPDC048298 | reverse complement strand
CGCGTGGCTAAAACACCGCCCCCACTTTACCCCCCCCCCCCCCCCACCCCCCCCCCGCCCCCCCCCCCGCGGGCCCCCCCCCCCCCCCGGCCCACCCCCCGACCTCCCCCCCACCCCCACCGCTCTCCCCCCACCCGAGAGGACCCGCATCCCCATGACCACGCCGCTGACCGTCGAGCAGTTCCAGCCCCGCCTCGGGCAGCTCACCCTCATCGACGTCCGCTCCCCCGGCGAGTACGCCGCCGGCCACATCCCCGGCGCCCTGAACGTCCCGCTCGACCAGCTCGACCGCGCCCTGCCCGCACTGCACGAGGCCGCCGGACAGGGCGAGATCGCCGTGGTCTGCGCCGCCGGGCCGCGCGCCGACAACGCCTGCCGGCAGCTGGCCGACGCCGGCATCCCGACCCTCACCCTGACCGGCGGCACCAACGCCTGGGCGACCGCCGGCCGGCCGCTGGACCAGGTGGCGGGCGCCCGCCGGGTGTGGGCGCTGGACCGCCAGGTCCGCATGGTGGCCGGCTCGCTGGTGCTGGCCGGCGTGCTGGTCGACCTCGTCCTGCCGGGTGCCCGCTGGGTCTCCGCGGCCGTCGGCGGCGGGCTGGCGTTCTCCGCGCTGTCCAACACCTGCGCGATGGGCTCGATGCTCTCCAAGCTCCCGTTCAACCGGCCCCGCCCTGGCGCGCCGAGCCTGGACCAGACGCTCGCGAAGCTGAAGCGCTGATCCCCGCGCCCTCGCACGTGAAGGCCCCTGCCCACCCCCGTCGGGCAGGGGCCTTCACCTCTTCTCCCGGTCACCTCCAGGAAGCCGTCACCCGCCTCCAGGAAGTTGTCACCGCACATCCCGTTGACGCGACCGGACCAAGGATGTGAAATGTCACCCATCACATGCGACGCATCATAGCCCGCATCCCTGCGGATTTGAACGTTCAAAGACCATCCGCCCACAGACCGACCGGAGGTAGCTCCGCCATGCCGCCCCGCCCCCGCGCCTTACCCACCGGTCTCGCCCTCCTGGCCGTCCTCACCGCCCAGGCCCTCGGCGCCGCCCCGGCCCCGGCGGCCACCGGCACGCCGCTCGTCGACGGCGGGAGCTACCTCCTCGGCTCCGCCCTGGACGGCTCCTGCCTCGGCCCGCAGTACGCCCTGGCCGCCCCCGGCACCCCGGTGGTCGGCGCGGCCTGTGGGCGACTGCTCAGCCAGCGCTGGCAGCTGCACCGCACCGGCGGCGACTACCTGCTGGTCAACGCCGCCGACGGCCGCTGCCTCACCCTCGGCGGCGCGGACCGCCGCCCCGCCACCGCCGACTGCGGAACCTCCCCCGAGGCCGAGCGCTTCACCGTCTCCCGCGCGCCGCAGGGCACCTACACCCTCACCGCCCGAGGCACCGGCGGCTGCCTGACCGCCGACCCGGCCCCGGTGGACCACCACTGCGACCACCGTCCCGCCCACCGCTGGACGCTCACCCGCACCGAGCCGCTGGTGCTCGCCGACCCCGGCTTCGAGCAGAGCCACCAGGGCGAGGGCGCCACCGCCGGCACCGCAACGGACGGCACCGCCGCCTCCGGCGGCTGGACCTTCACCGCCCACACCGGCACCGCCACCAACAACCCCCACGGCGGCAGCCGCCTCGCCTACCTCGACGCCGGCCCCGGCTACGCGGTGAGCCAGCAGGTGACCGCCGTCACCGCGGGCTCCTACGACCTGTCCGCCTGGATCGCGACGGGCGGCGCCGGCGGCAGCTTCTCGGTGAGCGTCAACGGCGCCGTGGTGCGCTCCCTCCCGCTGCCCGAGCAGTCCACCTACGCGAAGTACACCCTCCCCCGGGTGCCGGTCGCCCCCGGTGACCGGCTGACCCTCACCATCGGCTCCTCCCCCACCGGCTGGGTCAACGTGGACGACGCCGCCGTCGCGCCGTCCGCCCCCAACGACCCGGTGATCAGCTCCTCCGACCCCGAGGTCGTCGCCCTCTTCGACTGGGCCAAGACCAAGGCCAACAGCTGGGTGCAGCAGGCCGGCACCACCGGCGTCCGCGACCAGGACGAGAACCACCCCGGCGGCACCGGCACCACCACCTACGACGCCACCTACTGGGCCGGCTACCCGTTCCGGTCCGCCTTCTACAGCCGCGACTTCGCCCACCAGCTGACCGGCGCCCACCTGCTCGGCCTGGACGCCGAGAACAAGACCATGCTGCGCGGCTTCGCCGCCTCCGCCACCGAGACCAACCGGCTCTACCCGGTCTGGGCGCTCAACCTCGACGCCCGCAACTACGCCGCCATCGACTACCGCGGCCCGGACCGCTTCGTCCGCGAGCTGCCCGCGCCGTTCGAACTCGTCCAGCAGGCCGGCGAGGCCTACCGCTGGACCGGCGACCGCGACTACGCCGAGGACCCGGGCCTCGGCCGGTACGTCCGCAACACCCTCGGCCCGTTCGTCGCAGGCCACCCCGGCCCGGTCGACAACGGCGGGGTGCCGATCCCCCAGGCCACCAGCCGCTCCATCTTCGCCGGCACCGCCAGCTACGCCGAGAACGCCACCCGCACCTACGCCGAGGCGGGCGACGCGGTCGGCTCCCAGTACCAGGCCTACCTCGCCGCCGCCACGCTGGCCGACGCCCGGGGCGACGGCGCTGCCGCCACCGACTACCGGAAGGCCGCCGACCGGCTGCGCACCTACGTCAACTCCACCTGGAGCGTGGACGGTTCACAGCCCGGCGAGGTCGTGCACGGCTACGACACCACCGGCAAGCCGATCACCGGCTGGGGCTACGAGGCGAGCGTGCTGATGCCGGTCAAGCGGCTGCTCGACCCGGGCCCGCGCCGGGACGCCCAGCTGGCCGCCATCGACGCCGCCGACTCCGGCCCGGAGCGCTCCGCCAACCTGGAGGCCTACACCTACCTGCCGGACGCCTTCTTCGCGGGCCACGACGGCACCACCGCCTGGAAGTGGATGCGGCACGTCTACGAGAGCACCGGCGAGCCGCACACCAGCGGCGCGATGCTGAACGGCGACTACCCCGAGGTCCCGTTCACCCTGCTGTCCCAGACCGTCCAGGGACTGCTCGGCGTCACTCCCGACGCCGCCGGGCACGCGCTCGCCACCACCCCGCAGCTGCCCGCCTCGATGGGCTGGCTCCAGGTCGCGGGCATCCCGGTGGGCGGCGGCACGGTGACCGTCCGCCACGACGGCGCACAGCGCAGCACCGTCACCAACACCGGCACCGGGCAGCTCACTTGGGAGGCCCGCTTCCCCGGGCGGCATGCCCGGATCACCGTCGACGGCGAGCAGCGCGAGGCCCGCGCCACGACCGTCGACGGCGTGACCTACACCACCGCCACCGTGACCCTCGCCCCCGGCCGCTCCGCGACCGCGGCCGTCACCGACTGACCCCCACACCGCACCACCGCGGCCGGCCGGCCCCACCCGGCCGGCCGCGCTCTCCCCTGGACCATCCTGACGATCCGCCACGTCCCCCACATCCTCAGGAGTGCGCACATGAGCCGAACCCGCCGCCGAGTCGCGGCATCCCTGCTCTCCCTCGCCCTCGCCACCGCCGGCCTCGGAACCGTCGGCCTCGGCGCGGCCGCCCCGGCCGCCGCGCTCGGAGCCGTCGGCCTCGCCCCGGCCCCCGCGCTCGGCAACGGCAACGCCCTGACCCCGCCGATGGGCTGGAACTCCTGGAACTCCCTCGGCACCGAGGTCACCCAGGACCAGGTCGTCCAGACCATCGACTTCATGACCGCCAACGGCCTGGTGACGGCCGGCTACGACACCGTCACCATCGACGACGGCTGGTCGCTCTGGCACCGCGACGGCCAGAGCACCGACCTGGTCCGCAACGCCGACGGCGGCCTGCAGCTGTACGACGCCGCCGGGAAGCCGGTCAGCGGCACCGACGGGACCGGCAACGACCCCACCTCCGGCCACCTGGTCCCGCGCCCCGACCACTTCCCCGACCGGACCGTCGGCGGGCGCACCGTCAACGGCATCGCCTACCTCGCCCAGTACGCGCACAGCAAGGGCATGAAGTTCGGCCTCTACGCCACCGACACCTACCTCACCTGCCAGATGCACCCCGGCAGCCTCGGCCACGAGTCCACCGACGCCGCCGACTTCGTCTCCTGGGGCGTCGACTTCGTCAAGTACGACGACTGCCCGTACGGCCCGCCGATCACCGGCCCGGACGGGCACAACTACGGGACCCAGGGCGAGGGCAAGGAACTGACCCGCTCGATCTACGCCCGGGTGCAGACCTTCCAGCGCGCCCTGGACGCCGCCTCGGCCGCCCAGGGCAGGCCCAAGGTCACCCTCAGCGTCTCCGCCCAGCCCGTCCACACCGGCCTGCCGTACCTGCTCGCCGCGGACGACCCGGCCCGCACCGACCCGGTGGTCCAGGCCGCCGGGACGGCCCCCTTCCACGCCCCCGGCTACGCGCCCACCGGCATCTGGTGCGGCCAGGTCGCCAACCTGTGCCGGATCGGCGGCGACCGGGACAGCGAGCTCGACGGGGTGCTCTGGAACGGGCAGTTGAGCACCGCGCTGCAGTACCCGGGCAACGTACGCCCGGGCAGCTGGAACGACCTCGACATGATGTTCACCGGCTGGCAGGACGTCTACGGCCTGTGGGGCACCACCGACACCTGCGTCTGCCACAAGCCGTTCACCGACGACGAGTCGCGGACGGAGACCTCCGTCCTCGCCATGCTCGCCGCACCCCTGATCTCCGGCGCCGACCTGCGCACCGCGGCGCAGTCCCAGCACAGCGACCGCGGCTACACCTGGTCCACCGGGATCAACGACGCGAGCCTGGCGATCCTGAAGAACCGTGAGGTGATCGCCGTCGACCAGGACGGCCTGGCCAAGCCCGCCACCCTGGTCGGCGCCCGGCCGGCCGACGGGCACGCGCCGGTGGTCCTCAAGCGGCAGCTCGCCAACGGCGACACCGCCGTCCTGCTGGTCAACCAGGACCCGTCGGCCGGCCGCACCGTCGCCACCAGCCTCGCCGAACTCGGCCTCGGCGGCTCCGGCTACCAGGCCAAGGAGCTGTGGACGGGCGCTAGTTCGACCGTCACCGGACCGATCAGCGCGGCGCTCCCGGCGCACGGGTCGGCCCTCTACCGGCTCACCCCGAAGACGCCGGGCGGGCCGTCGGGCGTCGTCGACGACGGGAAGTTCCACGCACTGACCGGCAACGGCCTCGCGCTGTCGCTGCTCGGCTCCTGCACCGCGCCGATCGGCTCGGTCACCGACCTGGAGGCGCAGCGCACCGGTGACCCGGCGCAGCAGTGGACCTTCACCACCAACCCCGACGGCACCGTCCGGATCACCGACAACTGCGACACCGCCACCCACCGGCACACCGTGCTCTCCGCCGGAGCGTCCGCCGGCGACAGCGCCTACCTGCTCGACCTGGCGCCCGGCAACCCCTGGCAGGAGTGGAAACTGACCCAGGGCCCGACCGCCGGCACCGTCACCGTCACCAACGTGGCCACCGGCCTCGTCCTGGACGCGGGCGCCGGCACCGCCGGGTCCTACGTCACCACCCGCCCGGCCACCGGCCAGAGTTGGGGCCTGGGTTCCTGAGTCACTCCCGGGTGCCGGCCGGCCGCCGCACGGCGCGGGCGGCCGGCATCCGGACCAGCACCGCCACGCTCAGGCCGAAGATCACCACGCCCAGCGGGACGTGGACCGACGGCACGTGCGCGATGCCGAGGACGACCTGCGCCGAGGCCAGCACGAGGAAGCCGGTGGCGTACAGGATCGGGCGGGGCGAGCCGCCGCCCGGCCGCCAGGCCAGCACGGCGGCGAGCACGTACAGCATCGAGGCGCCGTACATCACCCGGGCGCCGACGCCGTGCACCGTCTCGCCGTAGGAGGTGGAGAGCAGCAGGCCGGCCGAGACCGCCTGGAGGAGGACGGTCGCGGTCTGGAGCGCGACGGAGACCCGCAGGAAGATCCGGGTGCGCTGTTCCACCGCCGTCCCTGACGTCGTCTCCACCGGAGCACCTGCCGTGGTGTGGACGGCCATGATGCGTTCCCCTCTTCTGCCTCGCGGCGGTTGATCGGTACTGTCCCGGTCATCCGACGACGCAGGCCGGCGAAGTGTGAGGCGGGGTTCCCGTCCGGGCTCACGCTCCCGGCTCGGACTCGGACCCGGACGGACGAGACGAACCAGGGAGCGGCCCCGACCATGAGCACCGAACCGGACCTGAGCGTGATCGTCGGCGAGCGGCGGCAGCTGATCAACCTCGCCTACCGGCTGCTGGGTTCGCTGGCCGAGGCCGAGGACGCGGTGCAGGAGACGTACGCCCGCTGGTACGCGCTGTCCCGGCGGCAGCAGGAGGCCATCGTCTCGCCGGGCGCCTGGCTGACCACGGTGGCCACCCGGGTCTGCCTGGACCTGCTCGGGTCGGCGCGGGTGCGGCGGGAGCGCTACGTGGGCGAGTGGATACCCGAGCCGCTGCCCGACCGTACGGAATGGGCCGGCGGCGGACCGGCCGATCCGGCGGACTGGGTCACCCTGGACGAGTCGGTGAGCATGGCCTTCCTGGTGGTGCTGGAGGCGATGACCCCGGCCGAGCGGGTGGCGTTCGTCCTGCACGACGTCTTCCGCTACCCCTTCCCCGAGGTCGCCGAGATCGTCGGCCGGACCCCGGCGGCCTGCCGGCAGCTGGCCGCCTCCGCCCGCCGCCGGATCAGGGCCGCGCAGGCCCCGGTGACGCCGACGGGCGCGCAGGCCGGTCTGGTGCGGCACTTCAAGGAGGCCTGGGAGGCCCGGGACATCGCGGCCCTGATCGCCCTGCTCGCCCCCGACGCCACGATGACCGCCGACGGCGGCGGCCTGGCCGGCGCCGCGCTCCAACCGGTGCGGGGCGGCGAGCGGATCGCCCAGTACCTGATCCACCTCGCCGACCGGGCGCCCGGGCTCACGCTCCTGGAACGGACCGTCAACGGCCGCCCCGGGCTGGTCGCCCGGCACGGCGGGCTCACCGCGACCGTGGCCGCGTTCGAGCTGGCGGACGGCCGGATCACCCGCATCTGGGCGGTCCGCAACCCGGAGAAGCTGCGCCCGTGGACGGAGGGCGACACGCCCTGATTCCCCGTGCTACAGCTCCTCCACCACCTCCACGCCCGGGCACTCCCGCGCCAGGTCGGCGAAGAACCGCTCCCCGTCGACCACCGCCTCCGGCGGATGCACCCCGGCCGACCGCACCGTCCCGTCCAGCAGCTGCGCCAGCCCGAGCGCCGCCGGAACGCCGGTGGCCCGCGCCATGTCCGCCAGCAGCGCTTCCGCTCCGCGCAGGTGAGCGAGGGCGACGGCCGGGCGGCCGTCGCGCGTTCCGGTGGCGGCGGCGAAGAACGGCGGGAGGGTGCCCGGGCCGCGCAGGCGCGGGGCGCGGGCGGCGGCGCGCAGGGTGCGGCGCGCGGTGGGGTGGTCGAGGTCGGCGGCGGCGGTCTCGTTGGTCAGCCGTCCGGCGTCGAGGTCGGCGCGCAGCACGTCCAGGTAGGCGGCGGTACCGGCCCTGACCACCATGAGGTTGGCCGCGTCGCCGTCGGGCCGCAGGCTGCGGTGCAGGGTGACGGGCTCCGGGTGGCCGACGGTGTAGGCGGTGCCGTGGTGGCCGCCGGGCAGGTCGAGGGTGACCGGGCGCAGCGGGGGCCGTCGGACCAGCCGGCCGCCCTCCACCGTGGCGACGGTGCCGCTGATCTGCTGCATCCAGTGCACGGCGGCGGCCGAGACCGTTCCGTCGAGGTCGCGCAGCGAGGCGTCCGGCTCCGGGCCGACGTCGACCGGCCAGGCGGTGTACACGTCGGTCAGGGTGTCGAGGCGGGCGGCGGCGCGGGCGGCTAGCAGGTTGCTGACGCCGGGGCTGGCCCCCATCCCGAGCAGCGCGCGCACTCCGGCGGCGCGGGCCCGGTCGTCCAGGTCCAGCATGGCGAGGGTGGGTTCCCAGTCGTCGCAGATGTCCAGGTAGTGGGTGCCGGTGCGGATCGCGGCGCGCAGCACGTCGAGGCCGTAGCGGTAGTACGGGCCGACGGTGTTGAGCACGGCGTCGGCCTCCGCGAGGGCGGCGTGCAGTGCCCGTTGTTCGGTGACGTCGACCCGGGCGGCGCGGACGGGCACCGGTGCGTCGGCGGAGAGTGCGGCGGCGGCGCGGCGGGCGGCGTCGAGGTCGCGGTCGGCGACCACCAGTTCGTGGACGCCGGGCAGTGCGGCGGCGACCCGGGCGGCGGCCCGGCCCATCGCGCCGGCGCCGCCGAGGGCGAGCAGTCTCATCGCGGGTCAGCCCTTCGGGTGGTCGAGCGGGGTCGGGAAGCACGTGCCGAGCAGCTTCATATCGTTCACCCGTCAATCGATCGTTTCTAAAACGACCGTAGCAGATACGAACGCACTAGGATGATCGTCATGCAGGAGATCCCGACCCGGGTACTGGTGGACGCGATGGTCCGCGCCGACGGCACGGTCGACTGCGGCGACCTCTACGCCGTGGCCGGCCGACTCGGCATGAGCGACCAGCAGGTGCGGCTGACCATCAAGCGCCTCACCGCCGACGGCCGCTTCGTCCAGGAGGGCCGGGGCCGCCGGGCGCTGCTGCGCGCCACCGCCGCGACCCGGCGCGAGATCGAGCCGGACGTCGGGCACCTCGCCCTGATGTACGCCCAGGACCGCGGCGAGGCCCCCTGGGACGGCGTCTGGCACCTCGCCGGATTCGCCGTCCCCGAACGCGACCGCACCGCCCGCGACGGACTGCGCGAGACCCTGCTGCGGCTCGGCGGCGCGCCCGTGCAGAACGGGCTCTACGTCTCGCCGCACCCCTGGGAGCCGGAGGTCCGGGAGGCGGCCGGCACCCTGGGCGTCCTCGCCAACCTCACCCTGCTGAGCACCCGCGACCCGCACACCGGCGACACCGGCGAACCCCGCGAACTCGCCCGCCGCTGGTGGCCGCTGGACGAACTGGCCGAGGGCCACCGGCGCCTGACCGCCTTCGCCGCCGGGCAACTCGCCCGGCTCACCGCGGGCGGCCTGTCGGAGACCGAACTGCTCACCGTGGCCGTCGAGTTGGCCGCCACCTTCACCGAGGCGAGCGAGCCCGACCCGCTACTGCCCCCGGAACTGCTGCCCCAGCCCTGGCCCGGCGCCGAGGCCCGGGCTCTGGTCGCCCGCTGCTGGGCCCTGCTGCTCGCCGACCCGCGACCGGGGACGCCCCGGCTGTTCGACGCCTACGCGGAGGTCGTCGCGACGGTCACCGGCTGACCGGTGCCGCCCCGGACCCCGCGGGCCCGAGGTGCCGCGGCACGCCTTCGGGCACACCCCGGGTGCGCGGAGGCCGAGTTGGACGCCTGTGGCCCGTGCGGTGTGGGAGGCTGGGGGCATGTGCGGTCGCTTCGTCTCCACCACCACGCCCCAGGACCTGGTCTCACTGCTCGGGGAACTCCGCTGGGACCCGGCCGAGACCTTCGCCCCGAGCTGGAACGTCGCCCCGACCGACCCGGTCCCAGCCGTCCTGGAGCGCGTCGACCGGGAGACCGGCGAGATACTGCGCCAACTGCGCCCGCTGCGCTGGGGCCTGGTCCCGTCCTGGTCCAAGGACCCGTCCGGCGGCGCCCGCATGATCAACGCCCGCTCGGAGACCGTCGACACCAAACCCGCCTTCCGCAAGGCGTTCACCGCCCGGCGCTGCGTGATCCCCGCCGACGGCTACTTCGAATGGCGCGAGGTCCCCGCCGGCGCCGGGACGAAGAAGTACAAGCAGCCGTACTTCCTCAGCACCGGTGGCGTGATGCTGATGGCCGGCCTCTACGAGTTCTGGCGCGACAGCACCCGCCCCGAGGACGACCCGCTCGCCTGGCTGGCCACCGCCACCGTCATCACCACCGACGCCAGCGACTCCGCCGGCCGCGTCCACGACCGGATGCCCCTCACCATCGCCCCCGACGACCTCGCCACCTGGCTCTCCCCCGCCCACACCGACCGCACCGAACTCCACCACCTGCTGCGCCGCCCCGACGGCGACCTGCGCGTGCGCGCCGTCCCCACCACCGTCAACAGCGTCCGCAACAACGGCCCCGAACTGCTGGCCACCGCCCCGGACCCGCTGGGCCTGGCGGACTGAGGCCGAACCCCGGAGCCCACATGAACGGCACCCCCGCGAGCCTCGTCGAGGCGGCGTTCCGCCACTACCGGTCGCAGGACCCCGGTCCACGCCCGCTCCGGGAAGCGGCGTCCCGGTCCTCGGCCTCGTGCGGGGCGATCCCGGTGCCCGGCGGCCAGCGGTGGCCGGCCTCGTGGAGGTGCTGCAGGGCGGCGAGGTCGTTGGCCACCATCACCTGGGCCAGCCTGGCCGCCGCGGCGACGACGGCGGGCCAGTCGGGCGAGTCCAGGTAGGCCTCGCCGGGGGCCCCGGCGCCGACCGCGGCCTGAACCGTGCCGTAGGCGGCGCCCAGCCGGGCCATCAGCTCGACCTCCTCCTCGGTGCGCAGGCTGTACCCGAGCGACCGCTGCGGGTCGTCCGCGTCGCAGAAGTCGTCGAAGAGCACATGCACGGTGTAGCCGAGGTCCTCGAACCGGTCCCGGTCGAGCCACACCTCGCGCTGCCAGGTCGGGCTGGCGAGCGCCACGACGGCGGGGACGACGTGGAGGCGGAACGCGGGGAGGGCGATGCCGTGATCGGTCACGGGGGCGAGGGTACTCACTTCATGATCGCCGGGACAGCCCCGGCCCGGCGGGAGCGGGTACCGGGTCGGCTCGCCCGTGCGGAACCTCGGCCCCGCCCGGGATCGCTCAGGGCAGCGGCAGCTGCCCCGGCACCGGGCCGCCGCGGCGGGTGAGGCGGCGCAGGAAGGTGGTGACGCCGGGGGTGCCGACGGCCCAGGCGCGGGCTTCCGTGTCGGGGCGGCGGCCGGGCAGCAGCGGCCGGGTGGGCGGGCCGCCGGCCCGGGTGAGGATCAGCGCCGCCACGTCCTCGGCGGCCGCCCAGTACCGGGCCTCGCCGGTGGCCACCGCGAGGTCCACGCAGAGGTCCCCGACGCCGGCGAGTCCGCAGCAGCGGAAGACCTGGGCGGTCCTCGGGGCGAGCGTCCGGCAGGTGTCGGCGGCGTCGGCGGCCAGGGCGAGCAGGGCGTCGTCGCCGTACTGGCGGCCGGCCTGGACCAGCAGGGTGCCGAGCCCGGCGAGCCCCCGGCACCAGGAGAGGTAGCGGCGGGTGGCCCCGGGCGCGCGGGCGGCGGCCAGGATGCCGGGGAGGTCGGCGGCGAGTCCGTCCACGATCTCCCGGCCGGCGCGGCGGGACGTTTCGTCGGGCATCGCCAGCAGGAAGTGGGCGACGCCGGCGCGGCCGTGCGCGAAGCCCTCGGCGAGGGCCGCGGTGCCGGGGTTGGGCTCTTCCCCGAGGTCGTCCAGCGGCCGGCCGACCAGTTGGGCGGCGCAGTCGGCGGCGGCCGCGCGGTGTGCCGCGGCCGCCGGGCCGAGGGCGGCGAGCAGCAGGTGTCCGGTGCCGATCCCGGCGGTGCCGGCGATCTGGTCCACGCCCGTTCCCTCGTACCGGCGGTGTGCCGGGGGCTCGGTGCCGAGCGCGGCGGCCGCCTCGGCGAGGAACAGGTCGACGCCGGTACGGCCCTGGTGGAGCGAGCCGTCCAGGTGGTCGAGGGCCGGGTGGGCGGCCGTCCAGCGGGCCAGTTCGGCGGCGGCGGCCCGGGCGTCCGGGCGGTCCGGGTGCCGGAGCAGTTCGAGGCCGAGGCCGGCCGCGCCGTCGTACAGCGAGAGCAGGGTGCGGGGCTGTGCCGTGCCGGGGCCGGCGGCGACCAGCTCGCGGGCCATCCGGACACAGGTGGTGACGGTGTGGTCGAGCGCCTCGGCCACCCGGCCGCCGGCCCGTCCGCTGTCTCGTCCGCTGCCTCGTCCGCCGGGGGCTCCGCGCCGGACCGGCGCGGGCCCTTCCCGCAGCCGCGCCGCCGCGGCGGTGCGGTGCGCCGGGTCGAAGCTGAGCAGGCCCGCGATCAGTTCCGCCGCCGGGTGCCCGGGCTCGGGGAGGGCGGCGCGCAGGCAGGCGAGGGTGCGGTCGCGGTTGGTCGCCGGGTCCGGGTCGATCACCACCGGGTCGAGGCCGGTGAGGGCGTGGTGCAGGGTGGCGCCCAGCGCGTAGTGGTCCTCGGTGGGGTCCTCGCCGCCGGCGCCCGGCAGGCCGTAGCCGGCGGTGGCGCCCGGCAAGCGGTCGCCGGCCAGGGCGCTCACCCCGAAGTCGACCAGCGCGGGCCGGCCGGCCCGGTCGAGGACCACGTTCGCGGGCTTGAGGTCGCAGACCACCACGCCGCGCGCGTGCACCGCGTCCAGTACCCGCAGCAGTCCGCGCCCGAGCGTCCACCAGTCCCGCCCGCCGACGGCACCGCCGGCGGCACCGGTGTCGGCACCGTACGGGCCCGAGGTGAGCACCTCGCGGCGCAGGTCGATCCGCCCGCAGGCGGCGCTGACCAGGTACTCGTCGGTGCCGTGCCGGAAGTAGTCGACCAGGGCGGGCACGCCGGGCACCCCGGTGAGCGCGTCGAGCACCCGCTGCTCGTGCCGCAGCCGGCCGCGGGCGTCGGTGCCGGAGCCGTCCTCGGCGACGAAGGCCCGGGCCTGTTTGACCACCACCTCGCGCCCGGTGGCGAGTTCGACCGCGCGGTAGACGTGGCCGCTCGCGGCGCGGGTGATGCCGGCGGTGATCCGGTAGCGGCCGGCGCCGACCCGGGTGGTCGCCGGCCGGGCGGGGGCGTCGGGCGCCTCGAAGGGGTCGCCCGCCCAGGGCGGCCGGCGGTAGCGGGCCTCGGCCAGGCCGGGGAAGAGCGTGCCGTCCGGGCCGGCCATGCCGGCCCGTGCCTCGTCGTCGGTGACCCGGAACGGCCCGTAGCGGTAGTGCACCGGGGCGTCCGGCCGGACGGGGCGGTCGCTGACCACGGCGGGGCCCTCCCGGCCGGCCAGTGCCTGCGCCAACTCCAGTCCCAGGGCGCGGACTTCCTCCGGTCGGGGGTAGACCGTGACGGCCTTGCCCACGGCGGCGGCGCCGTGCCGGCCGCTGTTGAGCTCCCACAGCGCCGCCGTGCTCACCGCGAACTTCACGTCGCAGACCCGGCCGAGCAGGATCGGGAGCGCCGTGTCCAGCAGGGCGGCGAAGCCCTCGGGGCGGGCGGACAGGTGCAGCTTCCAGCCGTGGGCGAGTTCCGGCATCCGGGGGTCCCGGAGGTACCACCAGTGGCCGTCGGTGTGCAGCGGGCGGTGCGGACCGGGCGCCTGGGCCGCCAACTCCTCGGCCCTGCGCCGCAGTTCCTCGCCCGGTGGGTCCGACCGGCAGGCCTCGGCGGAGCCGGGGTCGGGCGGCGGTGTGCTCATGGTTCCGTCCTTCCCCGGTCCGTCGTGGTCCGCCGGTCGCTGTGATCCGGCTGGATCAGGAGTTGAACTCACAGGGGAAGCGGGTCGGGACGTAGGTCACCCACGGGTCGGCGAGGCAGGCGACCGGGGTGAGGTCGGCGTCGAACTCGTCCTCGAAGAGGATGGCGTCCTCGTCGATCTCCAGCGGGCCCGCGTCGCGGATGTCGGTCATCAGGGCACTCATGGGGTCCTCCCAATGATTGGGGTTGGTGGGTCCAGCGCGCTGAGCGGGGCTCATGCTAGCCAGGCGCCCGGACCCGGGACAGAGCGCTGACAGACCCGCCGGATCGACTACGACAAAGGGAGGTTCCGTTTGTGGACGCCGCCTCCGCCCGCCGTCACCGGCGCACCACAGAACCCGCCCGACGTGGTCAGCCCCGCAGGCGGCGGGCCCGGAGGAACTCGCGGGCCAGCAGGCGCAGCGCGGCGGGCTTGGCCGGGCTCGCCGAGCGGCGCAGCAGGGCGCCGAGGTCGGCGCGGGCTGCGGCGCTGGTGAGCTGCTCCACGCCGACGATGCAGCCGACCATCGGCCGGTGGGCGGGCGGCACCCGGTCGACGACGGCCCTGCCCTCGGCGAGGGTGCGGTCGGCCCGGTCGAGCAGGTCCGCGAGCAGGGCCCGGACGGCGGGCAGGTCGCGGGCCCGCTCCAGGTCGGCGCGGGTGACGCCGTGCTCCTCGAGGGTCCGCTCGGGGATGTTCAGCCGGCCGTCCGCGAGGTCCTCGGCGAGGTCGTTGACGAAGTCGAGCCGCTGGCTGCCGTCGATGAAGGTGCGGCAGGCGGCGCGGTAGTCGCGCTGGTCGCCGTCCGGGCCGATCAGGCCGGCGACCACCATGAAGCCGGGCAGCGAGTACCCGTCGACGTAGGCCTGGTAGTCCTCCTCGGTGGCGAAGCCGGTGAAGTCCAGGTCGGCGCCGGTCGCGGCGAGGAAGTCCAGCACCCGGTCCCGCAGGACGGGGTGGGCGTCGACGCTGTGCAGCAGCGGGCGCAGCTCGGGGTCGTCGGTGCGGCCGGCGGCGAGGCTGTCGGTGACCTGCTGCTGCCAGTGGGCGGACGCCGCCCGGCGTTCGGCGAGCGGGCCGCTGTCGAGCAGGGTGTCGGTGCGGTGCATGAAGGCGGCGGCGGCGATCACGTGCGGGACCATCCGGGTGGGCAGCAGCAGCTCGGTGGCGAGCGCGGCCTCCCGTCGGTACCGGGCCATCTGCTGCCGCTGCCGGCCGTAGTCGGCCCGCAGCCCGGCCTCCCGTACCCCGGCCGCGTC
This sequence comes from Kitasatospora sp. NPDC048298, assembly GCF_043201465.1. Taxonomy (NCBI): domain Bacteria; kingdom Bacillati; phylum Actinomycetota; class Actinomycetes; order Kitasatosporales; family Streptomycetaceae; genus Kitasatospora; species Kitasatospora sp. NPDC048298. The sequence goes on along the minus strand of NZ_JBICYZ010000047.1, from coordinate 61,571 downwards.
CAGCGCCCGCTCCCACCTGCCCATTCGGTCCACCCCATCGTGTGTTCGACGGGAACCGAGCGTAGCCGGTGGCAGCGGGTGGACCTATTCGGCCCCGGCTTCCACCCCACCGGTCAGCGCGGGCGGATCGCGGAGAAGCCGCAGGCCGGGGTGCAGAGGGTGACGATGCCGCTGTAGCGGTGGGTGGTGCGGCCCCGGGTGACGCTGTGCATGGTGTACTTCTCCCGCAGGTTGGGTTCACGGCAGCGTGGACAGGCGGCGCCGACCGGCTTGCCCCACGGGCGGTTCGGGCTGAGCTTGGCGATCGAGACCACCATCAGGACGGCGGCCAGGCCCGCGCCACCGAAGCCGACCACCCGCCACATCCCGTTCGAGGACTCCCTGCGGTCGATCATCTCGTCGTAGGAGTAGGTGCCCCCGCCGCCGCGGCTGGACCAGATCCGGCACTCGCTGTGCCGGGTCATGGTCTTGCCGTCGCAGGTCGGCGGGGTGTTCGGGTCCGACGTGCCGACCACCAGGGCCAGGAAGAACCCGATTGCGATCAGCAGGCCGAACACGACCACGGCGACGGTCCGGCTGCGGCCGGTGTGCAGCCGTTTGCGTTCGTTGTACGCCGTGTCGATCACAGCCTGGGCCATGGTGCCCCCGTCGACCGCCACTGCTCTTCCCCCTGTTGTCCGCGTCACCCGTCCGGCCCGTGCTCCGGGCCGGACGTCCCCCGCGTCCGGGGGCGAGAAGAACCCACCACGAACGATGCGCTCTTGTACGGGACTTGGGAAGAGCTTGACCTTCAGTCGTGCGCCGCGCCGTCCACGGCGACCGACTCCAGGTAGGCGGCCGCCTTCGCCGGGTCGAAGTACCACTCCTCCAGGTCCGCCGGGTCGCTGAAGGCGTTGGCGAACCGGTGGGCCACGGCGGGCCGCGAGACCCCGGCGTCGATGAGCCGCAGGACGTGCGGGGGCGGCGGGGCGAGCAGTTCGTTGCTCCAGACCGTGGAGGGGGCGGCGATCCGCCAGAACCCGTCGAAGGCCGCCTGCTGGAAGGCCCGGTCGAAGGGCTTCTCGCCGTGGGCGAGGATCGCCTCCAGGTAGCCGGCCGCGCACTTCGCGGCGTTGTTGGAGCCCTGGCCGGCGATCGGGTCGTTGAGCACGACCACATCCGCGACCCCCAACACGGATCCACCGCCCGGCAGTTCACCGATCGGACGGCGCACGGCCGGGGTGAGGCGTCCGGCCAGCGTCCCTCCGGCGTCGGTGACTTCGACGCCGGAGCGGGTGCGGTCGTACTCCCAGGGCGTGAAGGTCTTCATCAACTCCAGTGTCACCCGCAGGTGTTCGGCCGGATCACGGATCCCGTCGAAGGCGTCCGCCGGGCCCCCGGGCAGAGCCTCCCAGGACAGGATGTCGCAGGGCCCGGCCTCGGTCAGCGACGGCACCAGGAAGAGCTCGCCGACGCCCGGCACCAGGTTGCAGCGCACCGCCGGGTAGTCGTGCTCGGGGCGCGGCGCGAGCCCGTGCACGTAGACGGCCGACAGCGCGCGCTGCGGCCGCTCGTACGGGGAGCGCTCGTGGTCGCGCTCGAACAGTGAGGCCAGCGCGCCCTTTCCGGAGGCGACCAGCACCAGGGCGTACGAGCCGACCAGGTTCTGCAGGTCGGCCGGGGTCACCTGGCGCAGTTCCACCCGGCCGCCGCGCTCGGCGAACAGCTCCAGCCAGGTGGACATCTTCAGCCGCTGGTCGACGGACTGCGCACTGCCGTCCAGCCGCCCGACCCAGTCGATCGTCCGCTCCGACTCCGACCCGGCGACCGACACCCCGAGGCCCTCGATCCGCGGCGCCCGGTCGGCCCACAGGTCCAGGCCGAGGGCCCGCTCGGTGCGCAGCGCGGAGTCGAACATGCACTGGCTGGACATCACCCGCCCGCCGCGCACCTCCTCCGGGCCGCGGTCGGTCAGCACCGTCACGTCGTAGCCGTGGGCCTGCAGCCCCAGGGCCAGTTGGAGTCCGGCCTGCCCGGCGCCGACGATCAGAATTCCGCGCATCGCCCCTGCCTTCCTGGTGGAGTGGATACGTCCCGGACGGAGACCCGCCCGGCCCGGTTCGGCCCGCACGGCTCGGCCGCCTCCGGCCTGCTTACCAGTCGTCGCCGTGCCCGTCCACGAGCCGTGCGCCCGCGCCGCACCGCACCGCCGGCCCTCACCCGGAGACCAGCTTGCGGCCGGTGATCTCCTCCGGGCGGATCCGCACCCAGCGCGGCCGGTCCCCGCCCGCCCAGGGGGCCGCGCCGGGCAGGCCGGCCAGCCGTTCCAGCTCGGCGGGGTCCTCCACGTAGTGGGCCGGGCCGAGGGCGAGCACGCTCCAGCCGCGTCCGAGGTACTCGTCGATGTGGTCGACCTGGAAGGAGACCGCGGCCCCCTCCTCCGGGGTGGCGGCGCCGTGCTCGCCGGTGCGGTAGGCGAAGGAGCCCTGGTCCACCACGTAGTTGACCGGCAGCACCACCGGCCCCGGCTCGACCGGCAGGGCGATCCGGCCGATGCCGTGGCCGCCGACCAGCTTCCAGCACTCCGGCTCGGTGAGGTCGAGCAGCCGGGGGCGCGGACCGGGGCTACCCTGGCCGGGCGGGGCCTCGGCGAGGCCGGACCGCAGTTCCTCGGGGGTGCTGTCGAGGGCGGCGGCGATCCGCACGAAGCCGCCCGGGTCGAAGCCGGGCCCGGCGTCCAGCAGGCACCTCAGGTAGCGGGGCGCCATCGCGGCCCGCTTGGCCAGGGCCTCCTCGCTGAGGTCCAGTTGCTCGCGCCGTTCGGCGATCCGACGGGCCACGACGGCGGGGTCGGGGGTGTCGTTCACAGTGGTGACTCCTCGGCTTGCCGGGGGCCGTCCGGCCGCGCCCGGGCGTTGACCAGGCCGGACCCATCCAAGCGCCCGGCCTGCGGCAAGTCGAGCAAGGACCGGCCCCGTGCGTGTCGGTACGACCGGCGGCCCCGGGACGCCGCCCCGCCCTCGCCGAGGAGTCGAGCGCCGTGGTCACCCGGTGACGCCACCGGCCCGGACCGCCGGTCGGCAGGGCTCACCCAACTCGCGGGAACGGTCGGGCCGTTGCCCCGTCACAATGCCCGCGCACGCCCCTGTCCACGGCCGGCGCCCGAGCGCATACTGGCCTGCGCGGCTCGCAGCGGGCGACGGGGCCACTCCGGTCCCCGGCCTGGTTGCGCCGTGACAGGGGGTCGGAATCGTGGCAGCTGTCGTGATCGTCGCCGTGCTGCTCCTGCTCTGGCTGGTGACCGGTGTACGGGTGGTGCAGCAGTACGAGCGCGGTGTGGTGTTCCGGCTCGGCCGGGTCAACGGGCGGGTCCGCGAGCCGGGGCTGAGCCTGCTGCTGCCGGTCGTGGACCGGATGCGCAAGGTCAACGTCCAGGTCGTCACCATGCCGGTGCCCGCGCAGGAGGGCATCACCAAGGACAACGTCTCGGTGAGCGTCGACGCGGTGCTGTACTTCCGGGTGGTGGACCCGGTCAGGGCCACCGTGGACGTCCAGAACTACTCCTTCGCCATGCTCCAGGTCGCCCAGACCTCGCTGCGCTCCATCATCGGCAAGAGCGAGCTGGACGACCTGCTCTCCGGCCGGGAGAACCTCCACCAGGGCCTGGAGGTGATGCTGGAGAGCCCGGCCACCGGCTGGGGCGTGCAGATCGACCGGGTGGAGATCAAGGACGTCAGCCTGCCGGACTCGATGAAGCGCTCGATGGCCCGCCAAGCCGAGGCGGACCGCGAGCGGCGGGCCCGGATCATCACCGCCGACGGCGAGTTCCAGGCCGCCACGAAGCTCGCCGAGGCGGCGGTCAGGATGAGCGAGACCCCGGCGGCGATGCAGCTGCGGCTGCTCCAGACCGTGGTCGAGGTCGCGGCGGAGAAGAACTCGACGCTGGTGCTGCCGTTCCCGGTGGAACTGCTGCGCTTCTTCGAGGCCTCGGCGGCCCGGGCCGCCGATCCGGAGGCATAGGCCGGGCCTATGGCCCCCATAGATCACCACCTCCTAGTTCCCAGGTCATCCGTAGGGTTTGCTACAAAGGTTCAGACCACCTTTGCGCCGCGCCCGACCGGAGGACCACTCGTCATGCCCCGCCCGATCCGAGTCGCGATCGTCGGAGCCGGCCCCGCCGGCATCTACGCCGCGGACGCCCTGCTGAAGTCCGACGCCGCCCAGAAGCCCGGTGTCTCGATCGACCTGTTCGAGCGGATGCCCGCCCCGTTCGGCCTGATCCGCTACGGGGTCGCGCCCGACCACCCGCGCATCAAGGGCATCGTCACGGCCCTGCACCAGGTGCTCGACAAGCCCCAGGTCCGGCTGTTCGGCAACGTCGACTACCCGAACGACCTCGGCCTGGACGACCTGCACCGCTTCTACGACGCCGTGGTGTTCTCCACCGGCGCGATGGCCGACCGCGCCCTGGACATACCCGGCATCCACCTCGACGGCTCCTACGGCGCGGCCGACTTCGTCTCCTGGTACGACGGCCACCCTGACGTGCCCCGGACCTGGCCGCTGGAGGCCGAGAAGGTCGCCGTCCTGGGCGTCGGCAACGTCGCCCTGGACGTCGCCCGGATCCTCGCCAAGACCGCCGACGAACTGCTGCCCACCGAGATCCCGCCGAACGTCCACGAGGGCCTCAAGCGCAACCGGGCCGTCGAGGTGCACGTCTTCGGCCGCCGCGGCCCGGCCCAGGCCAAGTTCAGCCCGATGGAGCTGCGCGAGCTGGACCACTCCCCCACCATCGAGGTGATCGTCGCCCCCGAGGACATCGAGTACGACGAGGGCTCGATCGCCGAGCGCCGCGCGGTCAAGCACGTCGACCTGGTCGCCTCGACGCTGGAGAACTGGGCGATCCGCGACGTCGGCGACCGCCCGCACCGGGTGTACCTGCACTTCTTCGAGTCCCCGGTGGAGGTGCTCGGCGAGGACGGCCGGGTCGTCGGTCTGCGCACCGAGCGCACCGAGCTGGACGGCACCGGCAACGTGCGCGGCACCGGCGGCTTCACCGACTGGGACGTGCAGTCGGTCTACCGCGCGGTCGGCTACTACTCCGACGAGCTGCCCAAGCTGCCCTTCGACCCGGTCTCGGGCACCGTCCCGCACCGGGCCGGGCGGGTCCTGGACGGCGACGGCTCGCACCGCACCGCCACGTACGTCACCGGCTGGATCAAGCGCGGCCCGGTCGGCCTGATCGGCCACACCAAGGGCGACGCCAACGAGACCGTCGCCTGCCTGCTGGACGACCACGCCGCGGACCGCCTGCCCGGCGCCGTCGAGCCGGACCCGGCGGCCGTCGAGGAGCACCTGCGCGCGCGGGGCGTCCGCTTCACCACCTGGGCGGGCTGGCAGCTGCTGGACGCCCACGAGCGCGCGCTCGGCGAGGCCGAGCAGCGCGAGCGGGTCAAGGTCGTCGAGCGTGAGGACATGCTCCGCCACAGCGGGGCCTGAGCCGCGACCCGAGCGCGGAACGCGGAAGCGCCGCCGCCGAGCCCCGCGGGAATTCCCTCCGGAACCCCGCGGGGTTCGCAACCGCAGTCAGGGGCGGACGATCGGCAGCAGCAACTCGTCCACGATCTCCGCCGGATCGAGCTGGACCGGGTCCCCGCCGCACATCTTGATCCGGTACAGCATCAGCGCCGGCACCAGGTCGGTGACCAGCGGGGTGACGGCCCCGGGGCGGGCCTCGCCGCGCGCGGTGCCGCGGTCCAGCACCTCGGCGATCAGCGCCGTCGTCGGCTCCACCACCCGCTCCAGCACGATCTCCACGAAGGCGTGCGCCCGCTGGTGGTCGAGTTCACTCATGATGGCCCGCACGGCGGCGCCCAGCTCGCTGACCATGGCGGTGCGCAGCCTGGTGACCACCTCCAGCAGGTCCCCGCGCAGGCTGCCGGTGTCGGGGGCCGGTCCGGACGCCGGCAGGCTGGCCCGCAGCGCGTCCATGACCAGTTCCTCCTTGGAGGACCAGCGGCGGTAGAGCGCGGCCTTGCCGGTCTGCGCGGCGGCGGCCACCCCCTCCATGGTCAGCCGGGCGTAGCCGTCGGTGGTGAGCTGTTGGAGGACCGCCTCGTAGATGGCGCTCTCCAGCGCCTCACCCCGCCGCCGCAGCGGGGCGCCCGTCACCGGTCCGTGCCCGGCAGCCGTGTCAGCGGTCATGGTTGCGCACCTTCTTCAGTCGCCTTTCGTCGCTTCGTCGCTCCACGCGTCCGCCCGCGGACCTCCGGGAGATCCCGGGCCGGGCGCGTCGCTGGTGAGGCGTTTCGCCCCCCGGGATTTCCCACTGTCCGGACATCACCGGGGGCTACTGTCGATGTTAGTGAACGAACCCGTTCCCGCCGCATTCCGGTCATCCCGGATCTCGAACATTGCACCCCTTGAACTGGGGTGTTGCAACGATCCCTAGAACCCAAGTCGGCGCCGGGGGCCCTTCGGTGCGCGGGAGGGCCAACCTCGCGCGCGCACGGCCCCGTCCTCATCCGCTCGCGGGCCGGCGCGGGAGCACCGCGTGCACCCGGGTGCCGTGCCGCAGGGCGTCCACGGTGCAGCTGCCGCCGATCTCCGCGGCCCGCTCGGACATCGACCGGAGCCCGACCCCCGGGTGCTCCGGGAGACCGTGGCCCGGTCCCTGCCCGTCGTCCTCGATGTCGAGTTCCAGCCGCCCGGCGTCCACCCGGACGAACACCGTGGCGCTGGTCGCCCGGGCATGGCGCAGCACGTTGTTGAGCGCCTCCGCGGTGATCCGGTAGACCGCGACCTCGACGGCAGCGGGCAGCGCGGGCAGCGGGTCGGGCTCCAGGCGGGTGGCGACGGCGAGGTCCGGGCCGCTGAAGGTCTCGGCGAGCCGGCTCAGTGCCAGGGAGAGGCCGTAGTCGCCCAGCGCGGTGGGGCCCAGGCGGTCGGTGATCCGCCGGACCTCCCGGACCGCCGAGGCGAGGTCGTCCGCGACGCGGTCCAGCACGGAGGAGAAGAGCGCCGGGTCGTCGACCGCCGCGGCCGCCTGGAGGCGCAGCCGCAACCCGGCCAGCATCGGGCCGAGGCCGTCGTGGATGTCCCGGCGCAGCTGGCGGCGCTCCTCCTCGCGGGCCGCGACGATCCGCTCGCGGCTGGCCCGCAGGTCCGCCATCAGCTGGAGCGAGGCGACGGCGGGGGCGGCCTGGTCGGCGAGCGAGCGCAGGATGTCGCGGTCGCTGCCGTCGAGGACCCGCTGGCCCTCGCGCGGGGCGACGGTGAGCCGTCCGATGCGGTCCCCGCGGTGCACCAGCGGGAAGCCCTCGCCGCTGCCGGAGAGTTCCCCGACGGCGGCCAGCGGCCGTTCGCCGCTCCGCGTGGAAACGGTCAACTCCACGCCGGGCAGCCGCAGTTCCTCGCTGACCGTACGGCACAGCACGGCCGGCACCTCCTGCGGGTCGACGGTCTGGCTGACCCTCCCGGCGAGGCTGCGCAGCACCTGGTACGGCTGCGCGCGCGAGCCGTAGTACCAGCGGTCGACGACGCCGGAGGCCCAGCGCACGCCCCGGGGCAGGCCGACCGCGAGCAGGAAGACCGCGGCGACCACCACCAGCGCCCCGGGGCCGCGGCCGGGCATCAGCATGGTGGAGAGCAGACAGGCCACCAGCACGAAGACCACGGCCAGCCCGGCGGCCACCAGCAGGCCGACCAGCACCCGCCGGGCGGCCCGGTCCAGGCGCCAGGAGCCGTCCCGGACCACGACGGCGGCCAGGGTGAGGGTCCACAGCGCCGAGGTGACGGCGAACGCGATGTACGAGAGCGTGCCCTGGTCGAAGTAGTAGGCGAGTTCGGCTCCGCCCCACAGCAGGTACGTCCCGAGGGCGATCAGGACGTTCTGCCGGCGGCGCCGGGACACGCCGCGGATGCGGGCGAGCGGGACGAGCACCACCAGGACGGTCAGCGCGACGTACACGGCGACCTGGGTGTCGATCATCCGGTCGTTGAAGCCCTGCAGCCAGGTCGCCAGGCCGCTGCCCGCGAACGGGTTGGGTTGGCCGAACACGGTGGGCTCGGCGACGTAGCAGCCGGCCGGGGGCAGCCGCCACAGGGCGAGGGCGCCGATCGCCCACCACCACCGGCTGCTCGGGAGGGTCCCGTACGGCAGCCACAGCGGCAGCGCGTGCCACAGGGTGCCGTTGACGGTGTCGCACAGCGAGGACAGGACCACCACCGCCCCGACCACGTGCGGGTCGCCCCCCTCGACCCAGACCGGGGCCTCGGCGGCGACCGGGATGATCGACGCCATTCCGTACACCAGCAGGACCCAGCCGAGTTGGTTCCCCGGCCGGTGGGCGTGCAGCAGCACCCCGCCGGCCACGGCGGCGAGGCCGTAGCCGAGGACCGCCAGATCGTGGGCGGGCACCGAGACCCCGGGGGTGCCGAGGTGGCTCACCACGTACCCGGCCCACAGGCCGCCGGCCACCAGGCAGACGAGCGCGCACAGCCCGGCCGCGGCGAGCTGTCGCTCGGCCTGGCCGGACCGTGGCCGCCATCGGGCTCTTCGCGTGCTCTCCGCAGCCATGTCCGCCCTTTCCCTCGCCGGGCACCTCCGGATCCCTGAAGTCTGCGCCACCTGTTGTCCCGGGCGCATGAGGCAGCGGCCCCGCCGGACTTCACGGCGGGCCCGGAGGGGAAGGGCGGGCCCGCCGGGGTGGTCAGACCGGTGGGTTGGGGCGGGTCAGCCCGCGGTCGTAGGCGAAGATCACGGCCTGGACGCGGTCCCGGGCGCCGATCTTCGACAGCACCCGGCTGACGTGCGTCTTGACCGTCGACTCCGCCAGGACCAGGCGCTGGGCGATCTCGCTGTTGGACCAGCCGTGGGCGATGGCGACCAGGATCTCCCGTTCGCGGTCGGTGAGGGCGTCCAGCCGCGGATCCGCGGCCGGTGCGGCGCCGGGCGGGCGGACCGGCAGGCGGTGGGCGTAGGCGTCGAGCAGTCGCCGGGTGACGGCCGGGGCGACCACGGCGTCGCCCTCGGAGACCGCGCGGATGCCGGACAGCAGCTCCTCCGGCCGGGCGTCCTTGAGCAGGAAGCCGCTGGCACCGGCGCGCAGCGCGGCGTGCGCGTACTCGTCGAGGTCGAAGGTGGTCAGCACCAGGATGCGGGAGCGCCCTCCGGTGGCGACGATGCGGCGGGTGGCCTCGATGCCGTCCATGCCGGGCATCCGGATGTCCATCAGGACGACGTCGGGGCGCAGGTCGGCGGCCAGCCGGACGGCCTCGCCGCCGTGGGCCGCCTCGCCGACCACCTCGGTGTCGGGCTGGCTCTCCAGCAGCATGCGGAAGCCGTAGCGCTGCAAGGGCTGGTCGTCCACGATGAGGACGGTGGTCACGTCGGGCCGCCTGTCGGGTCGGGGGTGGGCTGAGGGCCGGCGGTGAGGTCCGGGCCGGCGCTTGGGTTCGGGCCGGCGGCGGGGTTCGGCGTGGGGGCGGCGTCCGGGCCGGCGGCGGTGGCGTCCGGCCCGGGGGTGAGGTCCAGGACCGCCTCCACGGCCCATCCCGCGCCGGGGGTGGGGCCGGCCGTGACGGTGCCGCCGTACAGGGCCGCGCGTTCGCGCATCCCGGCCAGGCCGTGGCCGTACCCGTGGGTGCGCCCGTGCCAGCGGGAGCCGCCGGGCGGGCCGGAGTCCTCGACGCGGACCCGCAGGCGCTCGGCGTCGACGGTGAGGGTCACATGGGCGCGGGTCTCGGGCCCCGCGTGCTTGAGGGTGTTGGTGAGCGCCTCCTGCACGATGCGGTACGCCATCAGCTGGACGCCGCGGTCCAGCCGGCCCAGGGCGCCGGCGGCCGTGTAGACCACCTGCGGGCCGGCGGCGCGGATGCGGGCGCAGAGCCCGTCGAGGTCGGCGATGCCGGGCTGCGGGGTGTACTCGGCGGTCTGGTCCCCCTGGTCGCGCAGCACGCCGAGCATCCGCCGCAGTTCGCCGAGCGCCTGCCGGCTGGTGTCCCCGATCAGCAGCAGGGCCTCCCGGCCGCGTTCGGGGGTGGCCTGCGCCGCGTACGCGCCGCCGTCGGCCAGGGTGACGATGACGGACAGGTTGTGGCCGATGATGTCGTGCATCTCCCGGGCCATCCGGGCGCGTTCGGTGGCGGCGGCCAGCCGGCTGCGCTGGTCGCGCTCTATCTCCAGCCGGGCGGCCCGTTCCCGCAGCCCGGCGAGCTGGGCGCGCCGCACCCGCACCGCGATGCCCAGGGCCACGGCCGCCGTCGCGGCGCTGAACAGGAAGAACAGGGCGTCGCCGACCGGCAGCCCGCCGCCGGAGACGGCCACCGCGACCAGCGAGACGGCCACCGCCATGGCGGCGCAGGACCACGCCAGGTGCCGCAGCCGGCCGTGCAGCGCCAGGCTGTAGAGGGCGACCAGCAGGGCGGCGTCGGCGCGCAGCCCGACGTCCAGCGACCACTGCAGGACGAAGACGGCCATGATCGCGGCGAAGGCCGCCGTGGGCCGGCGCCGGCGCCACAGCAGCGGCAGCACCAGGCCGGCCTGGAGGGCGAGGGTCTGCGGCAGCGGCAGCCGGGCGAGCACGATCCGGTGCTCGCGCGGGCCGCCCTCGGCGTGGCCGGGGAAGAGGTCGGGCAGGCAGAACAGCAGGAAGACGGCGGCCACCACCGCGGCGTCGAGCGCCCACGGGTGGTCGCGGTCCGCCTGCCGCAGCCGCTGGCCGATCCGGGCCAGGCGGGTGTACAGCGGGTGCCCGGACAGGAGGTCGGCGGCCGGGGTGTCGGCGGTCCGCGGGTCGGCGGACGAGGTGCCCGCGGCCGGGGTGCCCGCTGCCGCGAACGGGCTCGTCGTGGCGGTGGCGGGGTCGCTCACCGGTGGCACCTCCCTGGTCGGCCGGGCTGTCGTGGTCGTGTCCGCGGCGCCGGTGGCTCCCGGCGCCGCGGTGGATGGACTCCCTCCGAGTCTCTCAGGCGTCGGTGCGTACCAGCCGCACGGCCGCCGCCCCGAGGGCGAGGACCGTCCAGCCGAGGAAGACGGCCAGCCCCGCCGTCGGCGAGAGCGTGGTCGAGTCGTGGTGCAGGGCGAACATCGCCTCGCCCGCGTGGCTGGGCAGGTAGGGGCTGAGGTGGCTCTGCCAGGAGCTGGGCAGCAGCGAGGTGAGCCCCGGGATCAGCATCAGCGTGGCCACCAGCACCGCGATGCCGCCGGCCACCGAGCGCAGCAGGGCGCCGAGCGCGACGCCGATCACGCCGACCAGAGCGAGGTAGAGCCCGGCCCCCAGCAGGCCGCGGACCACCCCGGCGTCGGAGAAGGTCATCGCCACGCGGGTGCCGGAGAGCACTCCGCTGTCGGCGCCGAAGACCGCGAACACCCCGACGGTGCCGAGCACCAGCGCGATCAGCCCGTACACGGCGGCCTTGGACCAGAGCACCGGGAGGCGGCGCGGCACGGCGGCCAGCGTCGAGCGGATCATGCCGGTGGAGTACTCCCCGGCGGCGACCAGCACGCCGAGGATGCCGAGTGCCAGTTGGGCGAAGTTGGTGCCGAACAGGGACAGGCTCAGCGCGCTCGCGCCCGCGAAGTCCCGGTCCATCGGGCGGCCGGAGGTCATCCGCGACTTGAACTGGTAGGCGGCGATCAGGCCGAAGGCGACCAGGAAGAGCAGTGCCAGCCCGAGGGTGATCCAGGTGGAGCGCAGCGACCACAGCTTCGCCCACTCGGAACGCAGCACCCGCAGGGGCGTCACCCGGTACGCGGGACGGGCGGGCCGCACGCCGCCGGGGGCGGGGGTCGGGCTCGGTGCGATGGTGCTCATGCCGCACTCCTCGAAGTCTCGGCGGCGGCCGTGCCGTCGGCGGTGGTGATCGTGCCGTGGTACTCGACGGCGTCGCGGGTCAGGTCCATGAACGCCTCCTCCAGGGAGACCGCCCGGGGGGTGAGCTCGAACAGGGCGATGCCCTGCTCGGCGGCGGCCAGGCCGATCTCGCGGGCCGTACGGCCGGTGACCAGCAGCTCCTCCGAGCCCGCCCGGCCGGTGACCTCCACGCCGACGCCGGCCACTGCGGCGCGCAGCCGGGCCGGGTCGGCGCTGACGACCTTGACCACGTCGCCGCCGGCCTGGCGGACCAGGTCCTGCACCGTCGTGTCGGCCAGCAGCCGGCCCCGGCCGACGACGATCAGGTGGTCGGCGACCAGGGCCATCTCGCTCATCAGGTGCGAGGACACGAAGACGGTGCGGCCCTCGGCGGCGAGCGAGGTGAGCAGGTTGCGGATCCACAGCACGCCCTCGGGGTCGAGGCCGTTGACCGGTTCGTCCAGCATCACCGTGGCCGGATCCCCCAGCAGGGCCGAGGCGATCCCGAGCCGCTGGCCCATGCCGAGCGAGAACGCCCCGGCGCGCTTGCGGGCCACCGAGGAGAGGCCCGTCAGCTCGATGACCTCATCGACCCGGCGGCGCGGGATGCCGTGGGTGTGGGCCTGGGCCATCAGGTGGTTGAAGGCGGAGCGGCCCGGGTGGATCGACTTGGCCTCCAGCAGCGCGCCGACCTCCTGGAGCGGTGCCGCGTGCTCGGCGTAATGGCGGCCGTTCACCCGGACCGAACCGCTGGTGGGCGCGTCCAGCCCGACGATCATCCGCATCGTGGTGGACTTGCCCGCGCCGTTCGGCCCGAGGAAGCCCGTCACCGTCCCCGGCCGGACCGTGAAGTCCAGCTGGTCCACGGCCGTCTTCTCCCCGTACCGCTTCGTCAGCCGGTGCGCCTCGATCATCGCTCACCCCTGTGCTCCGGGGCCTGCCCTTCCGGCTGCCCTCGCGCACCACGCTACGTGCGGAGTCGGCTTCGATCCGTGGTACCGGGGTCCGATCATCGGCGCGCCCGTAATACCGCGGTACCACCCCGGCACCCCACCACGGCGAGTGGTCGGCGTCAGCACTGCTCCGCCAGCACGGCCCTGACCTCGGCCAGCAGCGTCCGGTGGTCCTCGCCGTACGTGACGACCGCCGCGAACACCGCGTCGATCGCGGCCCGCAGCGGCTCCGGCTCGGCCGCACCGAGGACGGCGGGCAGCGCCATGTGCGGCTGCGACACCGGCAGGTCGGGATCGAGCGGGCCGAGGACGAGGCGGGCGGTGCGGGTGGCGGCCGGCTCCGCCCCCACGACGGGCAGCCCCGGGGGCTCCGGCCGGTCCGTCACCGTCACGGTGGAGAACACCGGCTGGGACACGGACACCGACACGAACACCGGCGACGGGGCTTCGGGGTCCACGTGCGGCGGGCGGAAGGGCTCGCGCTCGGGCGCGACGGCCCGGCGGACCGTCCGGGCGGGGACGCGCGGGTCGGCGGCCAGGGTCTGCCAGAGCGCGGCCGGGTCGTCGAAGGGCGGCGGCAGCGGGCGGCCCTCGTCCAGGGCCGTCAGTGCGGCGGCGACCCAGTCGAGCCCGGCGAGGCCGGCCGCCGCGCAGGCCCGGCGGGCGGCGAACCGCGCCACCGCGCGCTGGGCCCGGGGGCCGGCGTCGTCCAGGGCGTGCAGCAGGGGCGCGTCGAAGTCCAACAGGCCCCGGACGTTGCCGACCACGCCGCGCAGGGCCTCGCTCGGCCGGCGGCCACCCCACTCCCACAGCTCGGCGGCGGCCGCGTTCTCCCGTGCCACGCGCTCCCGCGCGAGACGGGCCCGGAGTTCCTCCGCGGCGCGCTCCTCCGGCGTGAGGGGCGGCGGCAGCTTCCGGGCGTAGTCGTGCCAGTACGCCGCCTTCCGCGAGGTCTGCCGCAGAACGCGGTCCGGCTCGGGCGGGGCCGGCCAGAACTGGAGCAGGTAGCGCTCCGCCCCCGGTTCGTCGGACGTCCGGGTGTCCAGCCGGTGCCCCTCGTGCCCCTCGTCGAGGCCCAGGGCGCAGTAGCGCACCCGGTGGTCGCACTGCGCCAGTCCGAGCTCCCGGGCGTCGCCGCCGCCCCACTCCACCAGCAGGGTGGAGTCCGTGACCGGACGGAAGGAGACCTCGACCACGTCCTCCCAGTCCTCGTCCAGCGGCGGGGCCTGCTCGTGCACCTCGACCGTGAAGCCGACGGCACCGGTGTGCAGCCCGGTGGTCAGCCAGAGCGCCCCCGGGACGGCCGCGCCGCAGAGCCCCGCGCGCTGGCCGGCGAACGCCCTCGCCAGGTCGGGCCAGGGGTCGTCGGGATCGCTCTCCACGTAGATCTGTCCGTAGTGGACCCGGACCTCGCCGTCCACCGGCCTGCGCACCTTCACCACACCCTCCCGAAAGCAGTACGACCCGAGCGTAGGCGGCAGCACCGACACCGCGCCGCGGTCCGCTCCGGGAGGCGGCGGGCCCGGCACCCGTCGATACTGGGGCCGCCCGGACTCTTGCGGAGGAACCATGGACTACGGTCTCGGCGTACGGCTCGACCGGCCGTTCGCGCAGGCGGTGGAGGCGGTCACCGCCGCGCTCAGGGAGCAGGGCTTCGGCGTCCTGACCACCATCGACGTCCGGGCGACACTGCGCGAGAAGATCGGCGCGGAGATCGAGGACTACCTGATCCTCGGCGCCTGCAACCCCGCCCTCGCCCACCGCGCGCTCGAGGCCGACCGCCGCATCGGGCTGCTGCTGCCGTGCAACGTGGTGGTCCGGGCGGACGGCGACGCCACCGTGGTGGAGGCCGTCGACCCGCAGACGATCGTCACCCTGGCCGGGCCGGGGGGCGGGCTGGGCGAGGTCGCGGACGAGGCGGCGCAGCGGCTGACGGCCGCCCTGGACGCGCTGCGCGGATGAGGAGCAGATCATGACCGCACCCGTCGTCGCCGGATTCGACGGCTCGCCCGAGAGCCTCGCCGCCACCGAGTGGGCCGCCCACGAGGCGCGGCGCCGCGCCTGCCCGCTCGACCTCCTGGAGGCCTGGCCGTGGCCGCACCGGGACGTGGTCGGCAGCGAGGAGACCTACCGGCACGCGCTGGACCGACTGGAGCTCCGGGCGGAGGAGTTGCGCCCGCTGGCCGGGGACGGGCCGGTCACCTCGGCGATCGTCCCGACCGACCCGGCCGAGGCGCTGGAGGCGGCCGGGAACTCGGCCTCGCTGCTCGTCCTGGGCTCGCGCGGGCTGGGTGCCGTGCGCGGTTTCCTGGTCGGCTCGGTGAGCCAGGAGGTGCTGCGGCGGGCGAGTTGCCCGGTGGCGCTGGTCCGGGCCGACGCGGTCGAGTCCGACGGCCCGGTGCTGGTGGGCCTCGACGTGGCGCATCCGATGGACGACGTGCTGGCCTTCGCCTTCGACGCGGCCGCCCGGCGCCGGGCGCCGCTGCGGGTGGTGCACGTCTGGTCGCCGCCGGTCGCCAGCGAGTACATGGCGCTGCAGGCCGTGGGCGGGCTGAAGGGCGAGCTCTCGTCCGTCGAGCGGACCCGCTTCGCCGAACAGCTGGACCCGTGGCGCGAGCGCCGTCCGGAGGTGTCGGTGACCGCGGACCTGATCCAGGGCAGCCGCTCCGTCGCCCTGGTGGACGCGGCGGCCGAGGCCCGGCTGCTCGTCATCGGCCGGCGCCTGCGCCGCACCCTGGTCGGCTCCCACCTCGGCCCGGTCGCACACGCCGCGATCCACCACGTGCGGTGCCCGGTCGCGCTCGTCCCGCACAGCTGACCGGCCGGCGCTATTCGGGGCCAGCGGCGGGGACGTGCGCGGCGACCGCGAGGGCCGCGAGGGCCGCGACATCGAGGCCTGCGCCCGGGGCTTCCGGGCCGCCGGCGGCCGCGACCTCACCACCGCGGTGGTCACCGATGCCGGGCACTTCGCCCAGGAGGAGCAGCCCGCCGCGGTCCGGGCCGTCCCGCGCGACTTCGCCGCCGCGCCGTCGACACCGTGAGGGACGCCGCCGGCGCGCGCGAGACAGCCCGGCCGGGGGCGGGCGGCCCGGGGCAGAGGCCCCGGAACCGCCGGCCACCCGACCGGGCCGGCCGCTCAGCGAGTTCAGCGGGTTGAGCAGGTACAGCGGGTTCAGCGGGCCTCGCGCCGACGGACGAAGCGGGTGAGCGCCGAGCCGGACACCAGCGCGACGGCACCGACGGCGCCGACCGCGGCAATGGCCTGGCCGCGCGAGCCGGTCGCCGCGAGCTCGGCCGCCACAGCCGCGCCACCACCGCCACCGCCACTGCCACTGCCGCCGCTCCCACCGCCGTCACCGGCGACCCCCGCGGCCTCGCGGATCTGTCGGACGATCACGTCGGGGTGGGACATCATCGACACGTGCGAGGAGTCGATCTCGACGGTGTGCGAGTTGGCGCGCTTGGCCTCGAAGCGTTCGAGGTCGGGGGCGATGGCCCGGTCCTGCTTCGACACGACGAACCAGGACGGGATGTCGCGCCAGGCGGCGGCGGTGGCCTTCTCCCCGAACCCGGCCTCGGCGACGGGGCGCTGCTCGGCGGCCATCAGCCTGGTCCTGGACTCGGAGAGATCGGCGGCGAAGACGTCCCGGAACTTGTCGCCCCGGATGTAGAGGTCGGTCCCGCTGCCGCCACGCTCGGTGAAGGGGACGGGGTTGAGCGCGGTGGCGAGGTCGCTGCCGGCGAACTTCGCCGACAGCTCCGCCGGGGACTCGCCCACGTCGGGCGCGAACGCCGACACGTAGACCAGACCCTTGACGTTCGGGTTACCGGCCGCGGCCTGGCTGATGACGGCGCCGCCGTAGGAGTGGCCCGCGAGGACGATCGGGCCGCTGATGCTCTTGAGCAGACTCGCCACGTCGGCGGCGTCATTGGCCAGGCCGCGCAGCTCGTTGGGTGGGGCGACGACGTCGAACCCGTCGTCCAGGAGGCGGGCGGCGACGTCGTTCCAGCCGGAGGCGTCCGCGAACGCGCCGTGCACCAGGACCACCGTCGGCCTTCCCCCGCCGCCGCCCGGCCTGCCGCCGGCTTCGGCGGCGTGGGCGGGCGACACGGTGACGGCGACCGCGCAGGTCGCGAACGCCACCGTGACGGCGGAGGAGATCGAACGGCGGGACAGCGATATGCCCATGGTTCCTACCCTTTCGGAGGAGGTGGGGGGCTGGAACCACCCTGCCCACAGCGTCGCCCGGGCAGCACATCACGCTGCGCATACGGGTGAATCCGCACCGCTGTTCGGGTTTCCGCTCGGCCGCATTCGGTTTCAGAGCTCTCCGGACCTGAACCGGGCGGCCTCGTCCTCCAGGTCCGCCAGGTCGGGTGTGCGGTGGCGGACGGTGCTCACCCATTGCTGGACGAGCGCCCTGAGGTCGGCGAGCCGGCCGGCGACCGGGCCGCCGAGGAGGGCGAGGAGCCCGGTCGCCGCCGGGTCGCCCTCGTCGCAGGCGGAGCAGAGGGCGGTCTCCTTGAAGCCGGTCACCTGCTTCCCTGCCTGGTTCGGCCAGGAGTGCGGGTAACGGGCGGTCAGAAGGGCCGGGATTCCGCAGCGCCGACAGGGCGGGAGGGCGGCGGTACGGACCTCGATGGCGTTCTTGGCCTTGATCCTTCCGAAGGTGTTCACCCGTACGGTCTACCCCTCTCGGCCCTGGTCGATGACGCGGCGGACCGCGCGAACAGACCGGCGGCCGGCGACGTCGGGGGCGGCGCCGGAACGGACGCAACCTTTCACCCGGGTCACCGCATCCAAGTGATGTCAGGACCGAGGGCTGGGATGGGGGGCGGCACCCGAAGTAATTCCGACGTGTTCGGACCGTCGATTTCCCCATATCCCTTCAGTTCGCATACGATTTGACCTGTAGTGGTCGAACTCCACATCCGTTGCACAGCTGTGACGATCCGACAGGAAAATCCGTTCGACCAGCGGGTTCGGCGGGCTAGCATTCCGAAATGGAATCGAACCTCCCGCCCATATGGAATTCCTCCGATGACGCGGATACCGCGGATCTCCGCCCGTCCCGCCCCGCTCCGCTTCGGCTGGCCCGCCTCGGGGCGACCTTCATCGGCGTGAGCGTCGTGTCCGGTGTGCTGCTGGCGGGCATCGCCCTGCCCGCCGCCGGCGGCGTCGGACTGGCCGCCAAGGACACGGCGGAGGGATTCGACGAGGTTCCCGACGACTTCAAGACCCCGCCGCTGACCCAGGCGACCCAGATCTTCGACGCCAAGGGCGGCCTGATCGCCAAGGTCTACGAGCGCGACCGCACCGTCATCACCGCCGACCAGATGTCACCGTTCATGCGGCACGCCCAGGTGGACATCGAGGACGCCCGCTTCTACGAGCACGGCGCCGTCGACCTCAAGGGCGTGCTCCGCGCGATCAGCAAGAACGCGGAGAGCGGCACCACCGCGCAGGGCGCCTCCACCCTGACCCAGCAGTACGTGAAGAACGTCAACGTGGAGCAGGCCGGCGACGACCGCGACGCGGTCCTGGAGGCCCAGCGCAAGACCCTGGGCCGCAAGATCCAGGAGCTCAAGGTCGCCATCAAGCTGGAGGAGGACCTGCCGAAGGACCAGATCCTCACCAACTACCTCAACATCACGTACTACGGGAACGGCGCCTACGGGGTGGAGGCCGCCTCCCGGCGCTACTTCGGCAAGAGCAACAAGGACCTGACCGTCGCCGAGGCGGCGATGCTCGCCGGGCTGGTGCAGAACCCGTCCCAGTACGACCCCAAGCTGCACCCGCAGGCCGCGCAGAACCGCCGCGACACCGTCATCGACAAGATGGTGGAGAACAAGCACATCACCGCCGACCAGGCGAAGGAGGCCAAGGCCGCCCCGCTGGGCCTCAACTACCAGGCCCCGCAGAACGGCTGCATCACCGCCCAGGCCGGGATGGGCTTCTTCTGCGACTACGTCCGCCACGTGGTCAAGCAGGACCCGGCCTTCGGCAAGAGTGCCGACGAGCGCAAGAAGGTGTGGAACACCGGCGGTCTGAACATCCACACCACGCTGGATCCGGACAAGCAGGCCGCCGCCCAGAACGCGGTGACCTCCAACGTGCGGGTCACCGACAGCGTCTCCGCCGCCGTCTCCATGGTCGAGCCGGGCACCGGCAAGATCCTCGCGATGGCCCAGACCCGCCCGTACGGCCTGGACTCCAACAAGAACCAGACCGTCGTCAACCTCAACGTCGACTCGGCCATGGGCGGCGGCAACGGCTTCCAGCCCGGCTCCACCTTCAAGCCGGTCGTCGCGGCCGCGGCACTGGAGGCGGGCCTGTCGGCGACCCAGGAGTACTCGTCCCCGAACAAGCTCGAGTACCCGACGATGAAGACCTGCGAGGGGACCTGGAAGAACGAGGCCCGGCCCAGGACGGTGGTGCCCAACGAGTCCGCGAACGAGAAGGGCCCCTACCAGCTGAAGGAGGCGATGGCCCTCTCGGTCAACACCTACTTCGTGCAGATGGAGCAGGAGATCGGCCTCTGCGCGGTCAAGCAGATGGCCAACAAGCTCGGCATCACCACCCGGGCCAGCGGCAAGCCCCTGGAGGAGGTCCCCGCGATGGCCCTGGGCGTCGAGGAGATGAGCCCGCTGACCATGGCCAACGTCTACGCGACCTTCGCCGCCCAGGGCACCCATTGCACCCCGATCGCCATCAACAAGATCACCACGGTGGACGGCAAGGACGTCCCCGTCCCGGCCGGCCACTGCGAGCAGGCGTTCTCCGAGTCGACGGCCCGGGCGCTGAACACCGTCCTGAACGGCGTCACCGAGAACAACGGCACCGGCGCGGCGCTCAACCTGGAGGACAACCGGCAGATCGCCGGAAAGACCGGCACCTCGGACCACAAGAAGGCCGCCTGGTTCAACGGCTACACCCCGCAGCTCGCCACCGCCGTCTGGCTCGGCGGCCCCGACGGCGGCGTCGAGATGCGCGACATCACCATCAACGGGAAGCACCGCACCGAGGTGTTCGGCGCCGACGGCCCCGGACCGATCTGGCGGGACGCCATGGACCAGGCGCTCAAGGGCACGCCCAAGCAGTCCCTGCCGATGGCCGACATCCCCGACCCGGCGCCCAGGCCCAACCCCACCGGCACCGGGGCCACCACGGCCCCGCCGGCCACCACCCCGCCCGCCCAGCAGCACTGACGGGGGCGAACCGGGCACGCCCTGGCCCGGGTCGGCGGCCTGCCGGTCGGCTCCGTGACGGTCACACCACTGCGCAGAAGGTCACGACGGGCATGAAAACATGCTTTGTCGGAATATCGCAGACAGCGGAGGCAGTGACCAATGAAGCGCATCGGCATCATCGGAGTGGGCGAGATCGCCCGGGCCATCGTGATGGGCCTGCAGGACGGGGACGAGCCCGGGCCGGAGGTCCTCCTGTCCCCACGGGGCGCCCGCACCGCCGCCGAGCTGGCCGAGCGCTACCAGGACGTCCGGGTGTGCGCCGACAACCAGGAGGTGGTGGACCGCTCCGACCTGGTGATCCTCGCCCTGCGCCGCCAGGACTGGCGCGCGGCCCTGACCGGGCTGACGGTGCCCGACGACCGGGTCGTGGTCAACGTGATGCCCGGCGTCGGCACCGCGGAACTGCGCCAGGTCCTGGCCACCGACGCGGAGGTGACCCACGCCATCCCGCTGCCCACCGTCCGCGAACGGCGCTGCATCACCGTGGTGTGCCCCTCGCACCCCGATGCGGACGCCCTGTTCGACCGGTTGGGCGGGGCGCTCCCGGTCGCGGACGAGGCCGCCCTCAACGTCTTCTCCGCGCTGACGTCGACCCAGACCACCTACTACGCCTTCCTCACCACGCTGGTCTCCTGGGCCGCCGGCCAGGGCATCCCCGCCGAGGACGCCGACCGTTTCGTCCGCAGCCTCTACCAGGACGCCGGGCGCACCCTGGGCGACGGGACCCGTTCCCTGCAGCAGCTCGGGTCCGAGCACGAGACCCCGGGCGGGAGCAACGAGCGCGTCCGCACGACCTGGTTCGACCAGGCCAACACCGAGGCCCTGCGCACCACCCTCGACGGCCTCGTCGCCCACCTCCACGGCGGCGACGCGTAGCGCGAACACCCCCGAGCCGTCGGCACCGAGGGGGCCGACGACTCGGGGCGCGGCCGGGTCGCGCCGTATCACGTCCGGCTGACGACCGTTAGCATGACGGGTATGGCGCCGGAGGTTGGCGCCGGTTCGCACAGATTCCACAGCGGTGTTGAGGAGTTGACGATGAGTCGCGCATTCCCTCTGGTCCGGAGGAACGATCCCGTCCCCGAGGAGGAGCGACGCACCATCCTCGCCGCACCGGGGTTCGGGAAGTTCTTCACCGACCACATGGCGTCGGCCACCTGGACGCCCTCCGACGGCTGGCACGACCGCGAGGTCTCCGCCTTGGTGCCGTACTCGCTGCACCCGAGCGCCGCCGTGCTGCACTACGCCCAGGAGATCTTCGAGGGACTGAAGGCGTACCGCCACGCCGACGGCAGCGTCTGGCTGTTCCGCCCGGAGTTCAACGCCCGCCGCTTCGCCCGCTCCGCCGAGCGGCTCGCCCTGCCGGTGCTGTCGGAGGAGGACTTCCTCACCAGCGTCGAGGAGTTGGTCCGCGCCGACGAGGCGTGGGTGCCGGACTCCGCCGACGAGAAGAGCCTCTACCTGCGGCCGTTCATGTTCGCCTCCGAGGCCTTCCTCGGTGTCCGGCCCGCCGAGCAGATCGCCTACTCGGTGATCGCCAGCCCGGCCGGCCCGTACTTCGCCGGCGGTGTCACCGGCATCACGCTCTGGGTCAGCAGCAACTACACCCGCGCCGGGCGGGGCGGCACCGGCGCCGCCAAGTGCGGCGGCAACTACGCCTCCAGCCTGGCCGCGCAGTTGGAGTCCCGGAAGCACGGCTGCGACCAGGTGCTGTTCCTGGACGACACCGGCGGCGAGGGCGACCTGGAGGAGTCCGGCACGATGAACCTGTGCCTGGTCACCTCCGACGGCGAGCTGGTCACCCCCGCGCTCGGCAACATCCTCGACGGGGTGACCAGGGACTCGATCCTGTCCCTGGCGGGCGAGTTCGGGCTGACGCCGGTCGAGCGCTCGATCACCCTCTCCGAGCTGCGCTCCGGTGCCGCCGACGGCACGGTCACCGAGGTGTTCGCCGCCGGGACGGCCGCGGTGGTCACCCCGATCGTCGGATTCAAGGGCGAGGGCTACGAGTTCACCATCGGCAGCGGCTCGCCGGGCAAGCAGACCCTCGCGATCCGCGAGCACGTGCTGGACATCCAGTACGGGCGTGCCGAGGACGTCCACGGCTGGATGCGCCGGGTGGTGTGACCACCCCGGGCGGCCCGGCCGGGCCGCCCGACTCCCGAGCCCGCTCAGTTCCCGAGCCGGCCCGCCTCCCCCTCGGGCACGACGACCTCGCGCTTGAGGATCTTCCCGGTCGGCCCCTTGGGCAGGGCGTCCACCGTCCAGACCAGCCGCGGGTACTTGTACGGGGCCACCCGCTCCCGGACGAAGCCGCGGATCTCCTCCGGGGTCGCCGACGCGCCCTCGCGCAGGACCACGGCGGCGGCCACCTCCTGGCCGTGGGTGGGGTGGGGGACGCCGACCACCGTGGCCTCTGCGACCGCCGGGTGCTCGTACAGCACGTCCTCCACCTCCCTCGGGTAGACGTTGAAGCCGCCGCGGATGATGACGTCCTTGCGGCGGTCGACGATCCGGAAGTCGCCGCGCTCGTCGCGGGTGCCGAGGTCCCCGGTGTGCAGCCAGCCGTCCCGGACGGTCCGCGCGGTGGTGTCCGGCCGGCGCCAGTAGCCCTTCATCACGTTGTGGCCGCTGATCACCACCTCGCCGACCGTACCGTCCGGCACCTCCTCGCCGGACTCGTCGACGATCCGCATCCGCACCCCCTCGATCGGGATGCCGACGGTGCCCGCGATCCGCTCCCGGTCGCTGCGGTTGGCGCAGGCCAGCGGCGAGGACTCGGACAGCCCGTAGCCCTCCAACACCACGCAGTCGAAGTCGGTCTCGAAGCCGCGCAGCACCTCCGGCGGCATCGACGCGCCGCCGCCCAGGCACACCCGCAGGGAGGAGACGTCGTACCCGGCGCGCTGCGGATGGGCCAGCATCAGGGTGTACATGGTCGGGACGCCGAGGAAGACGCTCACCCGGTCGCGCTGGATCACCGAGAGCGCGCCCAGCGGGTCGAAGCGCGGCACCAGGGTCAGGCAGGCGCCGACGGACACCGCGCAGTTGAGGCCGAGCACCTGGCCGAAGGAGTGGAACAGCGGCAGCCCGCCGAAGATCACGTCCCCCTCGACCAGGCCCAGGACCTGGACGCCCGCCCGGATGTTGCACACGATGTTGCGGTGGGTCAGCTCGGCACCCTTGGGGGCGCCGGTGGTGCCGGAGGTGTAGAGGATGACCGCGGTGTCCTCTCCCCCGCGTCCCCCGTTCTCCGGCGGGCCGGCCGGCTGCCGCGCGAGCGCTGCGGCGAGGTCGGCCGGCTCGACGGGGACCAGCCGGGTGCGGGTGCGCCGCGCACCCTCGACCGCCTGTTCGGCGCCCGCGTGCCAGGCGAGCAGCAGTGCGGCCTCGGCGTCGGCGAGGCAGTGCTCGATCTCCCGGGCCTTCAGCAGCGGGTTCATCGGGACGACCACCGCTCCGGCGCGCAGGATGCCGTAGTACAGCACCGCGAACTCCGGGACGTTGGGCAGCAGTACGGCGACCCGGTCGCCGGGCGCGACGCCGAGCGCGGTCAGCCAGTGCGCGGCCCGGGCGCTGCGCGCGTCCAGCTCGGCGTAGCCCAGCACCTCCTCGCCGAGCCGCAGGACGGGGTGCTCCGGACAGCGGGCGGCGGTCGCGGTGAGCAGGTCGGGAGAGCCGTGCGGCAGGTCGGAGCTTCGGTCGGACGGGGCGGGGACGGCGGACATGCGGACGCTCCTCGGGGCGGCGGGGCTCGGTCTGATCCTCATACGGTCGGGCGGACGCCGCCGGGCGACGCGGCGGTACCGCCGGCGCCCGCGGCGTCTTCGGCGCCGGCCGTCTCACCCGCACCCGCGGCCTCTCCGGCGGCGGCGAGCATCCACGGGGCGATCCGCTCCAGCAGCCCGCGGTTGTGCCGGATCCAGCGGAAGTGGTCCAGCGGGCGCCCGTCCGCCCGCTCGGAGGTGTAGCTCCAGCGCTCCACCCGGGCCGAGCGCAGCTTGGCGCACAGGTGGTCGACGGCCCGCGGCGGGGCGAGCTCGTCGCCCTCGACGTCCACCGCCAGCACCGGCAGGTCGACCCGGGCCAGCGCCCGTTCGTAGTCGGTGACGGCGCCGCGCGCCCGGTAGCGGCCGGTGCGCATCTGCCGCGCCCAGTCCCGCATCAGCCGGGCCGACTCGCGGCCGCCGAAGCCGAAGCGCTCGCCCGGCCAGTGGCCGACCGCCGCCGAGGCGACGATCGAGAACTGGCTCAGCGCCAACCGGCGCAGGCCCGCCCGTACGCCGAAGGTCCGGTACCAGGCCGATCCGCCGGCCACCAGCACCACGCCGGCCAGCCGGGGCCGGAAGACACCGCAGTGCACCAGGCCCAGCTGCCCGCCCAGGCTGTGGCCGAGCAGCAGGCGCGGCGCGCCGGGGAACGCGGCGGCCACCGCGTCGAGCACCGCCCCGAAGTCGTGCTCGACCAGCTCGCGGAAGCCGAAGGCGACCCCGCGCCGCGGCACCGGGCGGCTCTCGCCGTGGCCGCGCAGGTCGCAGGTGGCCACGCTCAGGCCGGCCGCGTGCAGCGCGCGGACCAGCGGGGCGTAGTGCCGGGCGGCCGTCCCCATCGCCGGCAGGACGGTCACCACCGGGGCGGCCGGCTCCGGCCGGGCCAGCGCCCGGACGGTGATCCTGGCCCCGTCGGGCGCGGTGATCTCGGCGATCACCGGGAACCGGGGCGTCCTCACGTCCGCACCTCCCGCTCGGCGCCGGCGCCCGGCCGCCAGCCGATCACCCCGGCGCCCCAGGTGATGCCCGCCCCGAACGCGGCGAGGCCGAGC
This sequence comes from Kitasatospora sp. NPDC048298, assembly GCF_043201465.1. NCBI lineage: Bacteria > Bacillati > Actinomycetota > Actinomycetes > Kitasatosporales > Streptomycetaceae > Kitasatospora > Kitasatospora sp. NPDC048298. The sequence continues at coordinate 36,711 of NZ_JBICYZ010000047.1, read as the reverse complement.
AGCCGGGGGCCGTCCAGCAGGCCCTCCTCGCGGGCGTGGGTCAGGCCCAGCGGGATCGAGGCCGCCGAGGTGTTGGCGACCCGGTGGACGTTCAGGTACAGCCGCTCCGGGGGCAGCCCCACCTCCTTGCCGACCGCCCGCACGATCCGGGCGTTGGCCTGGTGGGCGACGAACAGGTCGAGGTCATCGCAGGTCAGGCCACGCCGGTCGAGCACCTCCCGGGTGGCGGCGGACATCTTCTCCACCGCGTGGTCGAACACCTCCCGACCGTCCATCCGCAGCTTGCGGTCGTCCCGGTCGGCGTAGAGCAGCGGGATCTGCTCGCCGTCGCTGCCGAGCGAGAAGCACGGGTCGGGCGCGCCGGGCACGTCGGCGACCACGGCGGCGCCGGCGCCGTCGGCCAGCAGCACCGCGGTGCCGCGATCCTCGTGGTCGGTGATCCGGGTCAGCGCGTCGGCGCCGCAGACCAGCACCGCCTCGGCCCGGCCGGTCTCGATCAGCGCGGCGGCGTGGTCCAGGCCGTAGACGAACCCGGCGCAGGCCGCGTGCAGGTCGAAGGCGGTGGCCCGTGGCATGCCGAGCCGGGCGGCGACCTCCACCGACACGCCGGGGGTGACCCGGTCCGGGGTGATGGTGGCGACCACCACGTGCCGGATGCCGGCGGCGCTGCGCCCGGCGTGCCGCAGTGCCCGCTCGGCGGCGGCCACCGCGAGGTCGGCGAGCCGGCCGTCCGGCGCGAGGAAGCGGCGCTCCTCGATGCCGGTCCGTTTGACGATCCACTCCGGGGAGGCGCCGATCCGCTCGAAGTACGCGTTGGGCACGACCCGTTCGGGCAGGGCGGCGCCCACGCCGACGATGGCGGGCGTCATGCCGCGCCTCCTTCGGCGAAGGCCGGGCCGGTGCCCATCCGGACGGCGTGCATCCCGCCGTCGGCGTGCAGGATCTCCCCGCTGACGGTGGCGGCGAGGTCGGAGAGCAGGAACAGCACGGGGCCGACCACCACGGCCGGGTCGGTGCGGTCCCAGCCGAGCGGGGCCTCGGCCTGCCAGCGGTCGGCGATCCGGTCGAAGGTGCTGATCGCCTGCCCGGCGACGGTCTCCACCGGGCCGGCGGCCACCAGGTTGACCCGGATGCCGGACGGGCCGAGGTACATCGCCAGGTAGCGGCAGACCGCGCCGAGGGCCGCCTTGCCCACGCCCATCCAGTCGTAGCCGGCCCAGGCGCCGCTGGCGTCGAAGTCCAGCCCGACGACGCTGCCGCGCCGCCCGTCCGCGCCGAGCAGCGGGGCCAGGGCGGTGGCCAGCGAGTGCAGAGAGACGGCCGCGGTGCGCAGCGCGAGGCCGGCTGCCTCCGGCGGGGTGGTGAGGAAGTTGCCGCTCAGCGCCGTCTGCTGGGCGGCGGCGACCGCGTGCAGCACGCCGTCGACCCCGCCCCAGCGCCGTTCCAGTTCCTCGGCCAGCCGGGCGAAGTCCTCGGGCCGGGTGACGTCCAGCTCCAGCACCTCGGTGGGGCGGGGCAGGACGCCCGCGGCCTTCTCGGTGATCCGCCGGGCCCGGCCGAAGCCGGTGAGCAGGACCTCGGCGCCGGCTTCCTGGAGCGCCCTGGCGGTGTGCCAGGCGATGGAGTCCTGGTTGAGGACGCCGGTGATCAGATAGCGGCGTCCGGGGAAGCCGAGCATCACTCCTGGCCTTTCGTCGTACCGGTCGTACCCGTTGCACCGGTTGCACTGGTCGCACCGGCCCTCCCGGCCGGGGCCGGTGCCTCGGCCGCCGCCAGCACCAGGGCCGCGTTGTGCCCGCCGAACCCGAAGGAGGTGGAGAGCCCGACCCGGCGGCCGCCGGGCAGGGTGGGGGCGGCGAGCGGGGTGGCGCGGCGGATCAGGTTCAGCGGGCCGAGCCGCTCGTCCGGCTCGCGCAGCCCGGCGGTGGGCGGGGCGGTGGCGTGGCGCAGCGCCTGCAGGGTGGCGATGGCCTCCACCGCGCCGGCCGCGCCGAAGAGGTGGCCGGTGCCGGCTTTGGTGGAGGACAGCGGGACCTCCTCCACCACCGGTCCGAGGGCCAGCCGCAGCGCCTCGCACTCCGCGCGGTCGTTGAGGACGGTCCCGGTGCCGTGCGCGTTGAGGTAGCCGAGCTGCCCGGGGGTGACGCCGGCCGCGTCGAGGGCCAGGGTGACGGCCCGGGCCGCGGGTTCGCCGGTCGGGTCCGGGGCGGTGAGGTGGTGGGCGTCGCAGGTGGCGCCGTAGCCGAGCACCTCGCCGAGCACGGTGGCGCCCCGCGCGGCGGCGCCGGCCGCGGTCTCCAGGACCAGGATTCCGGCGCCCTCGCCGATCAGCAGGCCGTCCCGGTCGCGGTCGAAGGGCACCGACCGGCCGCTCTCGGACAGCGCGCCGGCGGTCCGGAAGGCGGCCCGCACCAGTTCGGAGGTGGAGGCCTCGGCGCCGCCGACCACCACCGCGTCGGCGGCGCCCGCGGCGAGCAGCAGCAGGGCGGTGCCGATCGCCTGGGTCGCACTGCTGCAGGCGGAGGCCAGGCAGAGCGCCTCGCCGCGGAAGCCGTGCTGCCGGGCGATCTGCGAGGCCGCGGCGTTGGCCATCATGGCGGGCACCATGAGCGGGGAGACGAACTCCCCGCCCTGCTGCCGGTGCACCTCGGCCTGGCGCTCGAAGCTGGCCGTTCCGCCGAGCGCGCAGCCCACCACGCAGGCGATCCGCTCGGCGGGGTAGGGCAGCGGGCCGTCCGTCCAGCCCGCCTGGGCCAGGGCCTCGGCGGCGGCGACGAGCGCGAGCTGGGTGAAGCGGTCGGTGCGGCGGATCTCCTGGCGCGACAGGTGGTCGGCGGGCCGGAAGTCCCGGCAGAGCCCGAGCCCGTCGGCGAGTCCGCTCTCCCCGGCCACCGCCCGCCGGTGGAGTTCCTCGGCGCCCACGCCCAGCGGGGTCACCGCGCCCAGGCCCGTGACGACGGCCCGGGGCCTCACTCCAGCCCGGCCTTCCGGCAGCACAGGGCGAGCACCTCGCCGACGGTGTACAGCCGGTCGAAGTCCTTGGGCTTCACCGGGATGTCCAGCTGCTTGCGGATGGACTGGCTGAGTTCGACCAGGTCGAGCGAGTCGATCTCCAGCTCGTCCAGGGCGGCGTCGTCGACGATGCCCTCGCGGTCGACGCCGAGGTCGACCAGGGCGTCGACGACGAAGGTCTCGATGGCGGTGCGGTCCAGTGTGTCGGGCATGGCTCTCCTCGTCCGCGCGGGGCGGCGGTGGCGGTGCGGGGGACGTACGGGGCGGGTGGCTGTGGGGGCTCAGGCCTTGGTGGCGTGGTACGGGGCCCAGTGCCACTGCCGCCAGTAGCTCTCGGCGATGTCCAGCCACTGCTCCAGCCGGGCCGCGTCGTCCAGGAAGCGGTTGGCGCTGACCACCAGCCAGCTGTAGACGGCCTGGCTGTCCCGGCAGCCGCCGCAGTCGCCGGAGGTGCAGCAGAACTGGAGCGACTCGTAGTCGGCGCCCCAGACGTTGAAGCCGGGGATGACCGGGTTGCCGTTGGCGACGCGGTCCTCGTGCTCGGGGGCGTCGACGCTGAGGCTGGGGCACACGTCGTAGCCGAACCTGCCGCCCCAGTGCGTCCGGCCGGTCACCAGGGTCCGGATGAAGTACGGGTGGCTCACCACCGCCTGCGAGTACAGCTCCTTGACCCGCAGGGCCTCGTCCAGCACCCGCCGCTCGTCGGCGATCCTCAGCGGGGTCTCGGTGCCGTGCTCGCTGTAGAAGTTGAAGGTGACGATGTTGCCGTTCTCGGCGATCTTCCGCACGGTGGGCTCGATGTGCTCGACCCCGGCCTCGGAGAGCGCGTAGATGAACAGCACCCGCTGGTCGTCGCGGTAGTGCGAGAGCGCGGTGTCGAAGAGGCCGGTGAACTTCGAGCCGTTGACCCGGATCGCGCGCAGGTCGTCGTCGAGCGGGCCGCCGCCGAAGATGCTGACCGCGATGGCGATCTTCTCGAAGCCCTGTCTGGGCATCGGGCGCAGGCCGTTGGTGGAGATGGTGACGTACGGCAGCTGTTCGACGAAGGCCTCGATCCGGCGCGGGACGAGGGTGGGTTCGCCGCCGATCAGGGTGGCCTGGTTGACGCCGTCGTCCGCGAGCTTCCGGGCGAAGGCCCGGATGCGGTCCAGGTCGGACAGTTCCCTGACGGCCGTGTCGAAGCCGCCCTCGAAGTACCAGCAGCCCTTGCAGCGGATGTTGCAGGTGTTGGTGAGGTGGACCTCGCAGGAGCGGACCTCGCGGCCCAGTCGGCGCAGCCGGTGCAGGCGCTCGGCCAGGTCGGGCCGGTCGGCGATGAGTTCGGCGGTGCGCGCCTTGGCCTCGCGTCGGCTCAGCGGGCGCTGTTCGATGGTGACGGGTGTTGCCATGGGCAGTGGGCTCCTCGGGAGTCGCGGGATCGGCGTGGGGTCGGTTCCTGCTACTCCGGGAGGCGCAGACCCAGGTTCTTGATCCGCGGGGTGACCTTCTCCCGCCACAGGTCGCAGGCCTCGCCGTTGGTGGTCTGGCGCAGGCCGAAGCGGACGGCCAGCTTGGCCCGTTCGGAGCGCGGGCTGCCGAAGATCCGGACGAAGGTCGGCCACAGCCGGTCCAGGGCCTGCTGGAGCTGTTCGCGACCGTCGTCGGTGGCGGCGAGGTTGCGGCACACCCGGGCGCCGTGGGCGATGTGCACCTTCTCGTCGAGGATGACGGTGCGCACCGCGTCCGCCCAGGGCCGGTAGCTGCTCTGCGCGAACTCGGAGATCATCACCATCGCCGTCTCCTCCCCGATGTAGGAGAAGATCCCGCGTTCGGCCCAGGTGGTGCAGTTGTGGAACTCCTGGGCGCGGAACAGGTTCCGCTCGGCCAGGGTCTGCGTCTCCATGTAGCTGGTGTCCACGCCGACCTCGGCGAGGACCCGCTTGCCGATCTTGTAGTGGTCGTACTCCTCGGCGGCGCGCTCGGCGCAGACCTGCCGCTCCTCCGCGTCCGGGGCCAGCGGCAGGAAGACCTGCACGTAGTCGTCGCCGCCGGAGAGTTCCCCTTCGGTGTTGACCACCATGCCGCGGATCGCGATCTCGCGGTACTCCTCCGGCATCGCCAGGAACTCGTCGGGCGTACGGACCACCACCGCCTCGTCGTCCGGAATGGAAATCCCCATGGTGCGACACCCCGTTTCTGAAGCAGGACACGGATGCGGGTGGGCAGCCGGGGGCCCGCTTCCGCCGAGGCCCTCGATGACGACCGCAAGGAAAGAGACGCCGCCCCCCAGCGGCCGGCGGAGCTCCACACCGGCTCCGCTGAACTTGCTCGGAGCGTAGGTGCTGCATTTTGGGCCGAACAAGGTCCCTCACGAATCATGCCGAGCGGATCCGGCCATCCGGGGCCTCCGGAGCGGCTGGTTCCGGCCACGGCGACACCGGCATGACATGCGCAATTACCCTTCCCTTAACGGATCTTGGCGGATGACCACGGCGAACGAAGCTGGCCGGAAGCAGGCCTGGAGCGCCCCGGGCGCACCCCCGGACCGACGGTTACGCTGACCTCCATGACCACCGACGCGAACACGGCGGTCGCCACCGTCGACGTCCTTCTGGGCCCCGGCCGGCTCAATGCCCTGATCGCCGACCAGTTCCCCGACTACGCCGCCTGCCGGGTGACCGAGGTGGACGGCCGCACCCTGACCATGGCGGTGGACGGCGACCGGCTGCGCGTCCGCCCGGGCGGCACCGTCTCGGGCCCGGAGCAGGCCGGGCTCTGCGACCTGGCCGCGTTCCTGCTGATCAACGCCCGGCTCGGGCCCACCCTGATGGCACTGACCAGCTCGCTGCAGATCAGCTTCCTCAACCGGCCGAGGCCCGGGGCGCTGCGCGTGCGCGCCAGGACGGCCAAGTTCGGGCGGCGGCTGTGCGTGGTGCTGGCCGAGCTGCTGGACGCCGACGACGTCCTGGTGGCCAGCGCCACGCTGACCTACGCGATCCCGCCGGCCCGGCCCGAGACGACCTGACGGCACTCCCCCTTTTCGGCCCCGTCCGCACTGCCGTCGCCCCGACCCCGACGGCGGGACGAATCCGACATCGCAAATACGGGGTGGGGTATATTGGAGCGGTGGCCCCGCCCCTGGGGGCCGGGAGAACGGAGAACGACATGTGCCGACGAGTCGCCTGCCGCAGCTGCGGGAAGCCGACCTTCGCCGGGTGCGGGATGCACGTGGAGCAGGTCCTCGCCGGGGTGCCCAGGTCCGCCCGCTGCGACTGCGCCGAGCAGGGCCGCGCGGGCAAGGGCTGGCTGGGTAGGCTCTTCGGACGCCGCTGACCCGCACCCCCTTCCCGTCCGTACGCCAACAACCGGCCAGGATGGCGCGAAAGATGACAGTAAGTCGGCCGAGTCCACGATCTTTTGGACATGGAATGATCAAAGTATTGATCTAACGCCCGTTCACCTCTAAGTTGCGGTGCAATGTCACACTGAACCGCCATATATGGCGTGCCCGGGGGGACTACCGTGCCGGACACCGCAGTCGAAGCACCACACCAGCCCGCGAGCAAGTTGCCCCGGGTCTTCTACCGGCTGGCCGCAGGCGACGCCCTCTCCACGTACGGGAGCCAGCTCGACCTGGTCGCGCTGAGCCTGTTCGCCTACGAGGCCGCCGGGAACGCGCTCGGCACCGCCGGGTACCTGGTCCTACGGCTGGTCGGCGGCCTCGGCGGCGGACTGGTCGCCGGGCGGCTGGTCGCCCGACTGGACCGCCGCCGGCTGATGACGGGCTGCGCCGCGGCCCAGGCGCTGGCCCTGGTCGTGGTCGCCCTCGCCCCGGCCTCGGCGCGCATTCCCGTGCTCTACCCGCTCGCCCTGATCCTCGGCGGCGCGGCCGCGGTCTGCGCCGTCTCGCTGCGCACCAGCATCCCCGAGATGGTCGGCGCCGACCGCCGCGCCCGTGCCAACAGCCTGATGGCGAGCTGCCGTTCGACCGCGATGGTGCTCGGCTTCGCCTCCGCCGGCGTGGTGGTGGCCTGGGCCGGGTTCCGCGCCGCGCTGCTCATCGACGCGGCCAGCTTCGTCCTGTTCGGCGCGCTGGTGCTGCGGCTGCCGCTGCCCACCCGCGCCGCACCGGCGGACGCGCCCGCGGCCGCAACGGAGCAGCCCGCGGCGGAGGCGGAGCGACCCGCGCCGACGGCCAAGGAGCGCCGGCGCCGCTGGCAGGCACTGATCGTCCTGCGGGCCACCCCGGTGGTGGGCGCCATGGCGGGCATCCGGCTGCTGGACGCCTTCGGCTCGGCCGCCCACAACATCAGCCTGCCGGTGTTCGCCAACCAGTCCTCCCCCGGCAACCCGGCCGCACTGCTCGGCACCTTCTGGGCCACCTGGGCGATCGGCAACCTCGCCGCCCAGCAGCTGGTCTCCCGGTTCATGCTGCGGCGCGGCATCGAGCCCGGCGAGCGCGGCTTCGCGCTGGGCACCTGCCTGATGTCCGCCTGCTTCATCCTCGTCTTCACCGACCTGCCGACCCCGCTGTTCCTGGTGGTCGCGATCGGCGCCGGCCTCGGCGACGGCTTCACCGAGATCTCCTACACCACCCGGATCCAGGCGCTCGCCGACGAGCGGCGCGGGGAGGCCTTCGGCATCCTCGCCTCCGCCGAGAACGTCGGCATGGGCACCGGGATGCTGCTGAGCGGCTCGCTGCTGGCGCTGCTCAGCCCGCTGACCGTGGTCGGCGTCTCCCACGCCGTCCCGATCGTGCTGGCGCTCGGCTTCCTGGTGCTGGTCTCCCGCACCCGCCGCCGCTGAGCGCACCTCGCCAGCACGCTTCCGCACCACTTCACCCCCGCACCGCCGCTGCTCCGCACCCCGGCGCCCCCCGCGCCGTCCGCGCCACCCGTCTCCGCTCCCCTCCCTGCCCCGGGGCGGCCCACACCCGCGCCCCGGCACCGATCCGAAAGGTGCCGAACCTCATGAGCCCCACCGGTCCCGACCACGGCCGGCTGCGCGCCCTCGAAGCCAGACTGCTGCTGCACCCCGAGATCGCCGACTGCGCGTTGCTGCCCGTCGAGCACGAGAGCGGCCGCCCTGGCCTGCTCGCCTACCTGGTACCCGCCGTCGACGGCGATCCCGAGGCCCTGCGCCGCCGGGCCGCCGCGGCGCTGCTGGACGCCGACCCGAGCGCCGACGTGCACGTCCTGGACGGCATCGTCCGCACCGCCGAGGGCGAACCCGACGCCGCCGCGCTGGCCGCGGCGCTCCGCCGGGAACCCGCCGCCCCCGGCCCTGCGCTGCGCCACCTGCGCGAACTCACCGACCGCTGGCGCCCGTTCGGCGAGGCGACGGCCTCGCCCGTCGCGGGCGCCGCCCCGGCGGAGCCGACGGAGCCGGCGGCCGCAGCCGAGGACCCCGGCACGGAGGCCGTCGGCACCCCACTGCCCGTCCCCGCGCCGGACGCGCCCCGGACCCTGCCCGAGGCGCTGCTGCGCGCCGCCGAGCTGCACCCCGACCGCGGGCTGCACCTGGTCCGGGCGGGTGGCGAGGCGACCAGGCTCACCTACCGTCAACTCCTGGCCCGGGCCCGCGAGATCCTCGCCGCGCTGACCGCCGCCGGGCTGCGCACCGGGGACCGGGCGATCCTCCAGGTCCCGGAACCGGAGTTCTACTTCCCCGCCCTGTGGGCCTGCCTGCTCGGCGGGGTGCAGCCGGTGACGGTCGCCCGCCCGCCGGACTACCACGAGCGCAACCCTGTCCTGGAGAAGCTCTGGCACGCCTGGCAGACCCTGGAGGAGCCGCCGGTCCTCGCCTGCGGACCGGCGGTGGCCGGCCTGGAGCGGCTCGGGGAGCTGTACCCGGCGCCGGGACTGCGGGTGATCGCCGTCGACCGGCCCGCCGACCAGCCCGCCGACGGCGACCCGCAGACCTCCCCCACCCACGCCCCCGACCCCGGCGACATCGCGTTCCTCCAGCTCTCCTCCGGCAGCACCGGGCGCTCCAAGGCCGTGCAGGTCACCCACCGCGGCATCCTGGAGTACGTGGCGGGGTCCGTCGCCACCGGCACCGACCCGGCCGACACCACGGTCAACTGGCTGCCCCTGGACCACGTCGCCGGGCTGCTGATGTTCCACCTGCGCGACGTCGTGCTGGCCGCCGACCAGGTGCAGATCCCCACCGAACTCGTGCTCGCCGACCCGCTGGTCTGGCTGGACGCGCTGGAGCGCTACCGGGCCGCGCACTCCTGGTCGCCCAACTTCGGCTACCGGCTGGTCGCCGAGGCCGTCCGGGCCGCCGGTCCTGACCGCCACTGGGACCTGTCCGCGGTCAAGTCGCTGATCAACGCCGGGGAGCAGTGCACCGAGGCGGTGCTGGACGAGTTCCTGGCCGCCACCGCCCCGTTCGGCATCCGCCCGGAGCACCTGCTGCTGGCCTGGGGCATGGCCGAGACCTGTACGGCGATCACCTACAAGCGCTACCACGAGGACGGCGCCCGCCGACTGGTGCGCACCGACTCGCTGACCGGCCGGCTGGAGCCCGCCGACCCGGACTCGGCGGAGCGCGGCACCGCCTTCCTCAGCATGGGACGGCCCGCGACCGGCGCCCGGATCCGGGTGGCCGACGACGCCGGACGGACGCTGCCCGAGCTGCGGGTCGGACGGCTCCAGGTGCACTCCGGCCGGGTGACGCCGGGCTATCTGAACAACCCGTCCGCCAACCGGGAGGCCTTCGTCGGCGACGGCTGGTTCGACACCGGGGACCTGGCCTTCCTGGTCGACGGCGAGGTGGTGCTCACCGGCCGTCGCAAGGAGATCATCATCGTCAACGGCGTGCACTACTTCTGCCACGAGCTGGAGGACGTGGTGGCCTCCGTGGCGGGGGTGCGCTCCGGGCACGTCGCGGCCTTCGGGGTGCCGGACGAGCGCACCGGCACCGAGCAGCTGGTGATCGCCTACGTCCCGAGCGACCCGGACGCCGCCGCGCCGCCCGTCGCCGCCGAGGTGCGGCAGGTGCTGGCGGCCCGCCGGCAACCGGCGCCCGCCCTGGTGCTCCCCGTCCCGGCGGCCGAGTTCCCGCGCACCACCAGCGGCAAGATCCAGCGCACCGCGCTGCGCGGCCGCCTGCTGGACGGCGAACTCGACGACCACATCGTGGCGTTGGACCTGGCCGAGGCCAACTCCCGGACACTGCCGGACTGTGTACGGCAACTCGGCTGGGAGGCCCGCCCGGCGGCGGAGGCCTCGGTCGAACCGGTGGCCGAGGAAGCAACGGCCGAGGAAACGATCCTGCTGCTCGGCCCGTCCGGTCCCGGCACCCTCACCGAGGCCCTGGCTGCCGCCCTGCCGAACGCCCGGGTGGTGGACCACCCGCCGACCGCCGACCCCGAGGAGTGGCTGCGGGCCCTCGGCGACGGGACGGCCGACCGGCTGGTCTACCTGTGGAGCGCGACCGGCGACGACGGCCCGGCCCGCCCGGACGAGGCACTGCTCGCCCTGCTGCGGGCGCTCCCGGGCCGGGCTCCGGTCCGCGAGCTGGTCTCCGTCAGCGCCGGACTGCACGCCGTCCTCCCTGGCGAACTCCCCAGCCCGCGGGCCGCGTTGACGGCCGCGCTGACCGCCGGGGCACGGGCCGAGCAGCTGGTACCCGCCGCCCGGCACCTCGACCTGCCCGGCGACGCGCCGGCCACGGACCAGGCCGCCGCGCTGCTCGCCCTGCTGGCCGACCCCCGGCAGGAGCCCGAGGCCGCCTGGCGCGCGGGCCGCCCGTGGGTCCCCCGACTGGGACCGGTCGAGGCCGCCACCCCCGGCGAGGCGGGCTGCTCGCTGCTCACCCCCGGCGCCCACTACCTGGTCACCGGCGGCCTCGGCGGGATCGCCGCCGAGCTGCTGCCCGGGCTGCTGCGCGAGTACGGCTCCCGGCTGCTGATCGTCGGCCGGAGCGACCTGGACGCCCCGACCGCCGAGGCGGCCGAACGCCGGGCCGCGCTGCGCCGACTGGCCGCCCAGGGCGGTCAGGTCACCTACCGTCAGGCCGATGTGACGGACAGTCGGCAGCTGGCGGAGGTGATCGCCGAGGCCGAGCGCGAGTGGCAGGCGCCGCTGGACGGCGTGCTCCACCTGGCCGGCGGCTACCGCCTCGCGCTGCTCGCCGACACCGACACCGAGGGCTGGCGGGAGGCCCTGCGGACCAAGACCGAGGGCACCGACCACCTCGTCGAGCTGGTCCGGCAGCGGCCCGGGGCGCAGTTCGTCGCCTTCTCCTCGATGATCGGCCTCCAGGAGGCGGTCGGCTCCACCGGGTACGCCGCGGCCAACCGCTACCTGGAGAGCACCGTCGAGCGGCTGCGCCGGGAGACCGGCACCCCGGCCTGGACGATCTCCTGGGGCCTGTGGAGCGGGATCGGCATGAACCGCGACACGGAGAACGAGCAGGCCGCCGCCGGACGGGGCATCGCCGTGCTCAGCGCCGCGCACGGCCGCCGGCTCGCCGCGCTGCTGCTGGCCGGCGCCCCGGGCCACCGGTACGCCGGCCCGGACCCGAGCTCCCCCGCCGCCCGGCGCCGGCTGCTCGCCACCGCGCCCCGCCCGGTCACCGCCGCCGCGCCGGCCGCGCCCACCGCGCCCGCACCGTCCGCGCCGTCCGCCGCGGCCCCGGGAACCCCGCCCGCCGTACGGCCCGTCCCCGAGCGGGCCGCGCCGTCGGGGCTGCGCCGACTGGTCCTGGACGCCTTCGAGTCGGTCCTCGACACCCCGCTGGACCCGGGCCGCCCGCTCGCCGAACTCGGCATCGGCTCCCTGCAGTTGATGCGGGTGCACGGCACGCTGAGCGCCGCGCTGCCCACGCCCCCGGCGCCCACCGAGCTGTTCCGCCACCCCACCGTGGACGCGCTGATCGCCCACCTGGCCGCCGAACCGGCCGCGCCCACCGCCCCGCTCGCCTCCCCCGGCACCGACCCCGCCGCCGGCCCCGGCGACGACCGCCGGGTGGCGATCGTCGGCCTGGCCCTGCGCCTGCCGGGCGCCGACACCCCCGAGCAGTACTGGCGGAACATCGTCGAGGGCGTCCGGAGCACCACCCGCTTCACCGAGGAGGAACTGGCGGCCGCCGGGCTGCGCCCGGAGGAGTACCGCCACCCCGACTTCGTCCCGGTCACCGGCGCGCTCACCGACATCGACCGGTTCGACGCCGAGGCCTTCGGCATCAGCGGCGCCGAGGCCGCGTTGATGGACCCCCAGCAGCGCCTGCTGCTGGAGATCTGCCGGCAGGCCCTGGAGGACGGCGGCTACGACGCGCCGGACCCGGAGCGCCGGGTCGGGGTCTTCGCCGGCACCGGGATGACCCTGTACGCGCTGCGCACCTACTACCAGCACGCCCTGGCCATCACCGCCGACCCGGCCGAGCCGGTCGCCGCCCTGCAGACCGCGATCGGCAACCAGGCGGACTTCGCCGCCACCCGGGTCGCCTACCGGCTGGGCCTGACCGGTCCGGCGATCGGCGTGCAGACGGCCTGCTCCACCTCACTGGTCGCGGTCCACCTGGCGGTGCAGTCGCTGCTGGCGGGCGACTGCGAGCTGGCGCTGGCCGGGGCCGCCGCCCTGCACATCCCGCAGGCCACCGGCTACCGCTACGAGGAGGGGTCGATCCTCTCCCCCGACGGCGCCTGCCGGGCCTTCGACGCCGAGGCGGGCGGCACGGTCGGCGGCAACGGCGTCGCCGCCGTCCTGCTCAAGCGCCTCGACCGGGCGCTGGCCGACGGCGACACCATCCACGGGGTGATCCTCGGCTCGGCCGTCAACAACGACGGCGGCCGGAAGGTCGGCTACACCGCGCCCAGCGTGGACGGGCAGGCCGCGGTGGTCGGCCGGGCACTGGACCTCGCGGGCGTACCAGCCGACAGCATCGGCTACATCGAGGCCCACGGCACCGGCACCCCGCTCGGCGACCCGATCGAGTTCCGGGCGCTGGCCCAGGCGTTCCGCGCCCGAACGGAGGCCGCCGACTTCTGCTCGCTCGGCTCGGTCAAGCCCAACATCGGCCACCTGGACACCTGCGCCGGCCTGGCGGGCCTGATCAAGGCCCTGCTGGTGCTGCGGCACGGCACCATCCCGCCGCTGGTGAACTTCACCAGCCCCAACCCCGCGCTGGAACTGGCCGGCAGCCCGTTCCGGCTCGCCGCCGAGCGCCGGAACTGGCCCGACGGCCCCACCCCGCGCCGGGCCGGGGTCAGCGCGCTGGGCGTCGGCGGCACCAACGCCCACCTGGTGCTGGAGCAGGCCCCGGCCGCCGCGACGGTGCCCGCACCGCGGCCGGCCCCGACCGTGCTGCCGCTGTCGGCCCGCACCGCCCAGGGCCTGACCGAGCTGGCCGGGCTGCTCCGCGAACGGCTGGACGCCGAACCCGCCCTCGCCCCCGGCGACCTGCCGCTCACCCTCGGCGCCGGCCGCCGCGCGCTGCGCCACCGGCTGGCCGTCACCGGGCCCGACCCGGCGGCCCTGCGCAAGGCCCTGGACGCCTTCCTGGCGGGCCGGCCCACCGCCGGCGCGGCCCACCGCGAGACCGGCCGCGGCGAGATCCGGCCGGTGCTGCTCTTCACCGGCCAGGGCGCCCAGTACCGGGGCATGGCCGCCGAGCTGTACCACGCCTTCCCGGTCTTCCGCGCCGTCCTGGACGAGTGCGACCGGCTGCACCACGCGAACTGGGACGAGCCGCTGCTGCCGCTGCTGCTCGACCCCGCACCTCAGGATGCCGAGGACAGCTGGACCACCGAGGCCGCGCAGCCCGCGCTGTTCGCCCTCCAGGCGGCCTACCTGCGGCTCTGGCAGGAGCTCGGGGTCCGTCCGGCGGCGGTCGCCGGGCACAGCGCCGGGGAGTACGCGGCCTTCCACGCGGCCGGCGCGCTCGACCTGGCCGACGGGATGTTCCTGACCGCGCTGCGCGGCCGGCTGATGCACCGGCTGAGCGAGCCGGGCGCCATGACGGTGGTCTCGGCGGGCCTGGACCGGCTGTCCGGGCTCGACGACTGGCTGCCGGGCGTGGACCTGGCCGTGGTCAACGGCAGCGGCCAGTGCGTGCTGGCCGGCCCGCCGCGCGAGATCGCCGCCGCCGAGGCCGTGCTGGCCGCCGACGGGGTGACCACCGAGCGGCTCGCCACCGACCGGGCGTTCCACTCCCGCCTGCTCGACCCGGTGCTCGACCCGTTCCGCGACCAGCTGGCCCGGCTGCGCCTGCGGCCGCTGGCCGTACCGCTGGTCAGCAACCTCGGCGGCGAGGTGCTGGAGCCCGGAACCGTCCCGACGCCCGAGTACTTCCTGCGGCAGACCCGGGAGACCGCCCGGTTCGACCAGGTGCTCGCCGCCCTGGACGGGCAGGGCCACGAGCTGTACCTGGAGATCGGCCCGCACCCGACGCTGACCGGCATGGGCCGCCGGGAGCTTCCGCAGCGCCACTTCGTCGCCGGCGGCCGGCGCGGCGCCTCGCCGGAGCAGCAGTTCGACGCCGCCGCGGCCGCGCTCTGGTCGCACGGCGTCCCGCTCGACTGGGCCCGCTTCGCCGCCGCCCGGGACTGGCCGGACGGACCGGCCCGCCGCGTCCCGCTGCCCACCACCGTCTACCAACGCCGCCGCCACTGGTTCACCGCCCCTGCCCGGCCGACCACCGAGGACCCCGCCATGCGCCAGGACCCACCCCAGCAGACCGCGCCGGCCGAAGAACCGGCCGCCGCACCGGCCCTGACACCGGCCGCCGCACCCGCCTCGGCACCGACGCCGAGCCCCGAGGAGCTCGCCGAGCAGGCCGTGCTGCGGCAGGTCGTCGAGCAGACGGCCCGCCAGCTCGGCTACGACGAGGCCTCGGTCGGCGCGGACGAGCCCTTCTTCGACCTCGGCGCCGACTCGCTCTCGATGATCAACATGATCCGGGACCTGGAACGCGCGTTCCGGGTGCGGGTGTCGATGCGCGAGCTGTTCGAGGCGGCCGACACCCCGGCCCGGCTGGCCGGGCTGATCGCCTCCCGGCTGGAGCCGGCGGTGCTGGCCACGCTGCTGCCGGCCGCCGAACCGGAGCCCGTGGCGGCCCCCGAGGCCGCGCCCGCGCCTGTCACGCCTGTCACGACTCCGGCTGCCGTGCCGACGGCTCCGGTTGTCCAGGCCACCCCGGCCGCCCCGGTTGTCCAAACCGTCCCGGCGCCCGTCCAGGCCCCGGCGCCCCAGCCCGTCCTCGCCGCGCCCGCCGCACCCGCCGCCGCACCCGCCGTCGCCGCGCCGGCCGCCGCCGCGCTGCCCCCGGTGACCGACAGCACCGGCCTGATCGAGCGCCAGCTCGCGCTGCTCGGCCAGTTCTCCGACCTGATGCGCGACCAGCTCGGCCTGCTGGCCGGCGGCACCGCCGCACCGGCAGTCCTCCCCCCGGCGCCCACGCCCGCCGCCCTGCCCCCGGCCGCCGCACCCGCGGTCGCCCCCGCCCCCGTCCCCGAAGCCCCCGCGGTCGAAGCCCCCGCCGCCGAGGCGCCCGCCGCCCCGCAGGTGCACGGCCCCCGGGTGACGGTCTCCCGCGAGTCCGGCATGGCCTCCGGCGGCCTGACCGACCAGCAGCGCGCCCACGTGGACGAGCTGGTCGCCCGCTTCACCGCCCGCACCACCGCCTCCAAGGCGATCACCCGCCGCCACCGCCGCACCCTGGCGGACAGCCGCGCCGTGGTCGGCTTCCGCTCCGGCACCAAGGAGATGCTCTACCCGCTCGCCGCCCGCAGCGCCCGGGGCTCCCGGCTGGAGGACGTCGACGGCAATCCGTACGTCGACATCACCATGGGCTTCGGCGTCCTGCTCTTCGGCCACGACCCGGAGTTCGTCTCCGAGGCCGTCCGTGAGCACCTGGCCTCCGGTCTGCGGCTGGGCCCGCGCGGTCCGGAGACCGGCGAGGCCGCCGAGCTGCTGGCCGAGCTGACCGGCACCGAGCGGGTCGCCTTCGCCAACTCCGGTACGGAGGCGAACGCCGGGGCGATCCGGCTGGCCCGCGCGCACACCGGCCGGGACAAGATCGTCATGTTCGAGGGTTCGTACCACGGCCACTTCGACCACACCCTGGGCCGGACGCTGGGCCACGGCGCCGACCGGGAGACCGTCCCGGTGTCCATCGGCATCCCGGGCAGCGCCGTCGCCGACCTGCTGGTGCTGCGGTACGGCGACCCGGAGAGCCTCAAGGTCATCGAGGAGCACGGCGACCGGATCGCCGCCGTCCTGGTCGAGCCGGTGCAGAGCCGCCACCCCGGACGCCAGCCCGTCGACTTCGTCCGCTCGCTGCGTGAACTGACCACCCG
Source organism: Kitasatospora sp. NPDC048298 (assembly GCF_043201465.1). NCBI lineage: Bacteria > Bacillati > Actinomycetota > Actinomycetes > Kitasatosporales > Streptomycetaceae > Kitasatospora > Kitasatospora sp. NPDC048298. The sequence continues at coordinate 20,414 of NZ_JBICYZ010000047.1, read as the reverse complement.
GCTCGGCATCGTGCTGGTCTTCGACCAGATGCTCACCGGTTTCCGGCCCCACCTGCGCGGCGCCGAGGGCTTCTGGGGCGTCACCCCGGACGTCTCCACCTACGGCAAGGTGCTGGGCGGCGGCTACCCGATCGGCGCGATCGCCGGGCGGGCCGACATCCTGGACGGGATCGACGGCGGGCACTGGGACTACGGCGACGACAGCTACCCGCCCAAGGACACCACCTTCTTCGGCGGCACCTACATCCAGCACCCGCTGGCGATGACCGCCGCGGGCGCGGTGCTGCGCCACCTCAAGGCGGCCGGCCCCGGCCTCCAGGAACGGCTGAACGCCCGCACCGACGAACTGGCCGCCACGCTGAACGGCTTCTTCGAGGAGGAGGAGTTCCCGCTGCGGCTGGCCCACTTCGGCTCGCTCTTCCGCTTCGAGCCCCGGGCCGACATGGAGCTGCTCTTCCCGCAGCTGCTGACCCGCGGGGTCTACGTGTGGGAGTGGCGCAACTTCTTCCTCTCCACCGCCCACACCGACGGCGACGTGGAGTTCGTGATCGACGCGGTCCGCGAGTCGCTGCGCGACCTGCGGCGCGGCGGCTTCTTCCCGGCCTCGCCCGGCGTCCGCCTGCCCGCCCCGCGGCCGGCCGCCGAACTCCCCGTCCCCACCGGGACCGTGCGCACCCAGGCCGAGCCGATCCCGTACCAGCCGGTCAGCGACCCGCAGCGACCGGTGGACTTCAGCCTCTACTTCTTCGGCGACTACCCGCTGGACTCCCCCGAGGACGAGAAGTACCGCATCGTCCTGGAGAGCGCCCGCTTCGCCGACCGCAACGACTTCCACTCCGTCTGGCTGCCGGAGCGCCACTTCCACTCCTTCGGCGGCATCTTCCCCAACCCCTCGGTGCTGGCCGCCGCCCTGGCCCGGGAGACCAGCCGGATCCGGCTGAACGCGGGCTGCGCCGTGCTGCCGCTGCACCACCCGGTGCGGGTCGCCGAGGAGTGGTCGGTGGTCGACAACCTGTCCGGCGGCCGGGTCGGCCTGGGCTGCGCCAGCGGCTGGCACCCCAACGACTTCCTGTTCTTCCCGGAGAACTACGGCAGCCACAAGGAGCTGATGCACCGGCAGATCGACACCGTCCGGGCGCTGTGGCGCGGTGAGCCGTACCGGGGCCGCAACGGCAACGGCGAGCCGATCGAGGTGACCCTCCACCCGCGCCCGCTGCAGGACCTGCCGCCCATGTTCACCGCGATCGTCGGCAACCCGGACAGCTTCCGCGAGGCGGCCCGGCACGACCTCGGCGTCATCACCAACCTGATGACCCAGGACGTCGCCCAGCTGGCCGAGAACATCGCGATCTACCGGCGCACCCGGGCCGAGCACGGCCTCGACCCGGAGGCCGGCCGGGTGGTCGTGCTGGTCCACACCTACCTGGGCACCGACCTGGCCACCGCGCGCGAGCAGGCCTACCGGCCGTTCTGCAACTACCTGCGCTCCTCGCTGTCGCTGTTCGGGCAGATGGCCAACAGCCTGGGCCTGACGCTGGACTTCAAGAACGCCCGCGAGGACGACCTGGAGTTCGTGCTGGAGCGCGCGTACGAGCGCTACTGCGCCTCCCGCGCGCTGATCGGCACCCCGGAGAGCGTCCAGGGGGTGCTCTCCGAGCTGCGGGCGGCCGGCGCGGACGAGATCGCCGCCTTCGTGGACTTCGGGCTCTCCCCCGAGCTGGTCGCGGCCGGACTGCCGCAGCTCGACGTCCTGCGCCGGGACACCCAGCGCGGCGCACCGCTGTCCTACGCCCAGCAGCGGATGTGGTTCCTGCACCGGATGCTGCCCGACGGCGGACAGTACAACGAGGTCAAGGCGATCGAGCTGGACGGCCCGCTCGACCCGCAGGCGCTGGACACCGCACTGCGCGGGCTGGTCGAACGCCACGTCGCGCTGCGCACCGTCTTCCGGGAGCAGGACGGCGAACCGTTCCAGGAGGTGCTGGCGCCGCCCACCGGCCCGGTGCTGCAGCGGGTCACGGCCGACGCGGCCTCACCGGACGCCGTCGCCGACCTGGTCACCGCCGAGGGCGCGCACCGCTTCGACCTGGCCGAGGGCCCGCTGTTCCGGGCCCTGCTGCTGGAGCGGGACGCCGACCGGCACGTCCTGGTGCTGTCGATGCACCACATCGTGATCGACACCCTGTCCACCGTGGTGATCACCCGCGAGCTGGGCGAGCTCTACCTGGCCGCCCGGGAGGACCGGGCCGCCCGCCTGCCGGTGCTCGCCACCGGCCCGGCCGCCGAGGCCGCCCGGGAGCGGGCCCGGGTGGCCGCCGGCGAGTACGACGAGAGCCTCGCCTACTGGCGCAAGGTGTTCGGCGGCGGCGACCTGCCGGTACTGGCCCTGCCCACCGACCGGCCGCGCCCCGCGGTGCCGGACGGCCGCGGCCGCTCCTTCGTCCACCACCTGCCCGCCGAACTCTCCGACGGCCTGCGGGAGTTGGCCCGATCCAGGCGCTCCACCCTGTTCATGGTGCTGCTGACCGGCTTCGCCGCCGTGCTGCAGCGCTACGCCGGCCAGGACGAGATCGTGCTGGGCACCCCGGTGGCCAACCGGACCGACGGCACCGAGGACCTGGTCGGGTTCTTCGTCAACACCCTGGCGCTGCGCCTGGACCTGTCCGGCGAGCCGGCCTTCGCCGAGGCGCTCGGCCGGGTCCGCTCCACCGCGCTGGACGCCTACGAGCACCAGCAGCTGCCCTTCGAGGTGCTGGTGCAGGACCTGAACCCGGAGCGCGACACCAGCCGCAACCCGCTGTTCCAGGTCATGGTCGAGTTCGAGAACCACATGGTCTTCGAGCTGGACCTGCCCGGGGTGACGGCCCGCCCGCTCGACCACGTGGCGGACCGCGCCGCCTTCGACCTGACGCTCTTCCTGACCAGCCTGCCCGACGGCATCCGCTGCCACGTCGAGTACGCCGAGACCCTCTTCGACCGGGCCACCGTCGACCGGCTGCTCGGCGCCTTCGAGCGGCTGCTGACCGCCGCCGTCGCCGACCCCGAGCGCCCGCTCGTCGAACTCACCGCCGTGCCCGCGGCCGAGGCCGACACCGACCTGGAGTGCGGCCCCGCGGCCGCCCAGGACCCCGAGCACCCGCTGGCCACCGTCGCCGCGACCGCGGCCGGCCGGCCCGAGCAGACCGCCGTGGTCTCCCCCGACGGCACCGGGACGGACTACCGGACGCTGCTGGCCCGGGCGGACGACCTGGCCGGCCGGCTGCTGGCGGCCGGCGTCCGCGAGGGCAGCCGGGTGGGCGTCCTGCTCCCCCGCTCGGTGGACCTGGTGGCCGGGCTGCTGGCCATCCTGCGCCTGGGCGCCGTCCACGTCCCCGTCGACGTGCTGCAGGGCCCCGAGCGCTGCCGGCTGATCGTCGAGGACAGCGCGCCCGCCGTCCTGCTCACCACCTCGGACGCGGCTGCGGCGGAGCTCGGCCTGACCGTGCCGACGGTGCTCACGGGCGCCGCCCCGGCCGAGGCCGCCGTCGAGCTGCCCCCGCTGCCCGTCCCCTCGGCGCAGGCGCCCGCGTACCTGCTGTACACCTCCGGGTCCACCGGCCGCCCCAAGGGCGTGCTGATGCACTCCCTCGCCCTGGCCCACTTCGTGGCCTGGAACGTCGCCGACCACCCGGCGGCCCGCACCCTCCAGTACGCCTCCTGCGGGTTCGACGTCAGCGTCCAGGAGATCCTGACCACGCTGGCCGGCGGCGGCACCCTGCTGCTGATCGAGGAGGAGACCCGCTACGACGTGACGGCGCTGGCCGCCGTCGTCCGGGCCACCCGGGCCGAGCGGATCCACCTGCCGTACACGCCGCTGGCCGCCCTGACCGACGCGCTCGGCGAGGAGCCGGTGCCGCACCTGCGGGAGCTGATCTCGGGCGGCGAGCAGGTGCTGCTCACCCCCGCGCTGCGGGCCTTCCTGCGCCGCAACCCCGACTGCCGGCTGATCAACCACTACGGCCCGACCGAGACCCACGCGCTGACGGCCGGTGAGATCGACCGGGACGGCGGGGAGTACGCGCCGATCGGCCGCCCCACCCCGGGCAGCCGGATCGTGCTGCGGGACGCCGCCGGACGCCGGGTGCCGCCCGGTGCGGTCGGCGAGATCCACGCCCTCGGCGTCCAGGTCGGCATCGGCTACGTCGGCCGCGACGAGGAGAGCGCCGCCGTCTTCACCGACACCCCCGACGGCCGCGGCTACCGCACCGGCGACCTCGGCCGGTGGCGGCCGGACGGCCGGCTGGAGTTCCTCGGCCGGGCCGACCGCCAGGTCAAGGTGCGCGGCTATCGGGTCGAGCCGGGTGAGATCGAGACCGTACTGCTCGGCCTGCCCGGCGTGCACGCCGCCGCCGTGACGGCGCGTCGCACCGCGGCGGGCACCGTCCTGGCCGGCTACGTCGGCTGCCCGGACGCCGAACTTCCCCGGGTCGCCGACCAGTTGGCCGACCTGCTGCCCGACTACATGGTGCCCGGGCTCTGGGCCACCGTCGACTCCCTGCCGTTCAACACGAACGGCAAGCTGGACACCGCCGCCCTGCCGGAGCCGCGCCCGCTCGGCGCCGACGAGCCGGAGGCCGCGCCGGTCACCGATCTGGAGCGCACCGTGCAACGGCTCTGGGAGGAGGAACTCGGCCGCCCCGCCGGGGTGGAGACCTCCTTCTTCGACCTGGGCGGGCACTCACTGGCCGCCACCCGGCTGCTGAACCGGGTCCGCGAGGCGACCGGGCTGCGGATCGGCGTGCTGGACTTCTTCCGCCGCCCGACCGTCCGCGCGATGGCCGCCCACCAGCCGGCCGCCGAGCAGCACCAGGCCCCGGCCTACGAGGAGGGCACGCTGTGAGCGCGGCAAAAGCAGCGGCAGAAGCCGTGGCAGAGGCCGCGGAGGACGACTGGGCGCGGCTGCTGCGCCTGCTCGACGAACGCGAGGTCGTGCTGCGCACCACCGGCGACCGGATCGGCTACCTGGCCCCCGCCGGGGCGATGGACGAGGAGCTCACCGGCCTCGTCCGGGCCCACCGCGAGCGGCTGCTCGCCGTCCTGACCGGCGACGGGACGGCCCTGGCGGCCGCGCCGACCGCGGTGGGGCAGTGGCGGATGCGCAAGGCCCACATCGGCTCGGCCGATCCGGCGGTGTGGAACATCACCCAGCGGATCACCGTGCGCGGCCCGCTGGAGCCCGAGCGGCTGGCCGCCGCGCTGACGGCGGTCACCGAGCGGCACGAGAGCCTGCGCACGCGCTTCCCGGACACCGAACTCGGGGTGCTCCAGCAGGTGCTGCCGAACACCCCGCTGGACCTCCCCGTCGAGGACCTGCGCGGGCTCGCCCCGGCCGAACGGGACGCGGCGCTCGCCGAGGCCCTGGACGCCGTGATCGCCCGCCCGTACGACCTGACCGCACCGCCGCTGCTGCGCGCCCGGCTGCTGCGTCCGGCGGAGCAGGAGTGGGTGCTGCTGCTGTCCGTCCACCACATCGCGCTGGACGGCTGGTCGCTGGCCACCGTGCTGGCCGACCTGGGCGCGCTCTACCGTACGGGCGGCCCGCTGCCGGATGCCCCGGGCCGGATGACCGACTACGCCTGCTGGGAGCGGACGGTGGTCACCCGGGCCGCCGTCGCGGCGGCCACCGACCACTGGGCCAAGGTCCTCGACGGCGCGCCGCTCTCGGTGGACCTGCCCACCGACCGGCCGCGCCCCGAGAAGCGCTCCGGGCACGGCGCGACCGCCGAGTTCCGCATCCCGGCGGCCGTGGCCGAGGCGGTCGGACGCTACGCGGCGGCACGCTCCGCCACCGCCTCCGCCGTCCTGCTGGCCGCGCTCGGCCGGCTGCTCGGCTCGCTCAGCGGCGCCCCGGCGCCGCTGGTCCTGCTCTCCAACGCCAACCGCACCCGGCCGGCCGACGAGAAGGTGGTCGGGCTGCTCACCAACAGCGTGCCGATCCTGGTGCCGACCGGGGGCGCCGGCGGGTTCGGGGAGCAGGTGGACCACACCGCCGAGGCGATCGCCTCCGGCCTGGACCACTCGGTGACGGCCTTCGGCCTGCTGGTCGAGCCCCTGCGGGAGCGCGGCATCGTGCTGCCCCCGGTGTTCCCGCAGATCCTGCTCGCCGTCCAGAGCACCCCGTCCATCACCCTCGACCTCCCCGGCCTGACCACCGAGATCGAGGACATCGCCGGCCCCTCCGCCCGCGCCGACTGCTCGTTCAGCCTCACTCCGGACGCCGACGGCTACGCCGGCCAGGTCGAGTACGACGCCGACCTGTTCGACCCGGGCACCATCCGGGGCTGGCTGGACGCCCTGGTGGCCGACCTGGCCCGGCAGTTGGAGGTCCCGCTCGGGTGACCCGGCCGACGGGCCCCGGTGGACGGCGTGCCGTCCACCGGGGCCCGTCGCGTTCCGGCGCGGAAACCCGATGGCCGCGGCGGGGCCACCCATGCTAAAACATGTGACATGTTACAAGGCACCCACATCACCCTTCGCGCCCGTCACGACGCCGACCTGCCGGTGCTCCTGGCCGAGCTGTACGACGACGTCGCGACCCGCGCACGGGCCGACTCCCGGCCCTGGCGGCCCCTCCCGCCGGGCTCGCCGCACTCCCCGTACGTCGTCCCCGAGCCGTCCGACGAGGCCGCCTGCTTCTCCGTGGTCGAGACGGCCACCGGCGAACTCGCCGGCGAGGCGCTGCTGTGGGGCATCGACGCCCACAACCGCGGCGCCCACGTCGGCCTCGCCCTGCTGCCGGGCCACCGGGGCCGCGGCTTCGCACCGGACGTCCTGCGGGTGCTCTGCCACTACGCCTTCCCGGTGCTCGGCCTGCGCCGCCTGCAGCTGGAGACCCTGGCCGACAACGCCCCGATGCTCCGGGCTGCCGCCCACGCCGGCTTCACCGAGGAGGGGCGGCTGCGCCAGGCCGCCTGGGCGTACGGGGAGTTCGTGGACCAGGTCGTGCTCGGACTGCTGGCCGAGGAGTGGCAGGGGTGAGCGAAGGCCCGTCCGGGCTGCGGCCTCTCCCGCACGGGTACACCAACCGCACCGCCGGTGACGGCACGGTCGTCGTGAAGCGCTACGAGGGGCCGGACGCCGAGGAGCGCGGTCGGCGCGAGCACCGGCTGCTGACCCGGCTTCGCGGGCTGCTGCCGGTCCCTCCGGTGCTCGACACCGCGCCGGGCGCGATCACCCTCGGCCACCTGCCCGGGGTGCCCGCGCAGGAACTGCTGGACGCCGGACACGGCCCGGAGGTCCTGGCCGCCTGCGGGCGGGTGCTGCGCCGGCTCCGGTCCGTCGACCCCGGGGCGGCCGCAGAGGGCCCGGCGCCCGAGGGATCGGCACTGGTGCACGGGGACTTCGGTCCCCACAACCTGCTGCTGGACCCGGCCGACTTCACCGTCACCGGCCTGCTGGACTGGGAGTTCGCCCACCCGGGCGAGCCGGTGGAGGACCTGGCCTGGTGCGAGTGGATCGTCCGCACGCACCACCCGGCCCAGGCGGGCGCCCTGCGCCACCTCTTCGACGCGTACGGACAGCCGGCGCCACCGTGGCCGCGGCGCCGGGCCGCGATGCTCGCCCAGTGCGCCCGGCTGGAGGAGTTCTGCCGCCGACGCGACCCGGACGGGCCGGGGGTCCGTCAGTGGCAGGAGCGCGGACGTCTGACGGCGGGCTGGCCGGAGCTCCCCTGACGCCGGGGGAACGTCGACCCGATCCGACCGGGCCCGGCATCCGGCGAGGCGGTCGCGGCGGAGCTCGAGGCCTGCGCAGCACGGCTTGTGACGATCCGTGGACGGATGTGGCGCGCGCCTTCACCGGTCCGCTACGGTCTGGACCAATCAGCGGCCGATCTTCGTCCGGCACCGCTCGGCCGCGCTCCGAAAGCCCCCCCCGGGAGTCGTCATCAGCGCCCAGCCCGCCCCCGTCCCGCTCACGCTCCCCGCGCTCCTGGACCACCGGGCGGCGCTCCATCCCGACCGCACCGCCCTGCTCGTGCCCGGCGGCGGGCGCCTGACCTACGGGCGGTGGCGCGAGCGGGCGGTGCGGGCCGCGCACGGGCTGGCCCGGGAGGGCGTGCGGCCGGGGGACACGGTGGCGCTGCTGTTCACCAACCGGGAGTGGGACGAGTACGCCGTGGCGTTCCTGGCCGCCCACTACGCGGGCGCGGCCGGGCTGGTGATCCGTGAGGACCTCGCCCCGGCCGACGTGGAGCGGCTCGTCGAGGCCGCCGGGGCACGCCGGGCGGTCGCCGGGAGCGGCCCGCGCACCGCGCTGCCCACCTTCACGCTCGACCACCTCGACCTCGACGCCCCGGACGGGACCGAGCCGCCGCACCGGGCCGCCCCCGGGGACCTCGCCCAGATCATCGGGACCTCCGGCACCACCGGCACCCCGAAGGGCGTCCGGGCCGCGCACGCGAGCCTGACCGCAGGACTGGTCCCCGACCCCCGCCCCCGCCCGTACGCCCACTCGCGGCACGCCGTGCACGCCTTCCCGATCGGCACCAACGCGGCCCAGGCGGTCCTGGTGAACGCGCTGACCGCACAGCCCACGACGATCTGCCTGCCGCGCTTCGACGCGGAGGAGTTCGGGCGGGTGGTCGAGGAGTTCGGCGCGGGCACCGTCTTCCTGGTGCCGTCGACGGCGGTGGAACTGCTGAACTCCGGGGTCGCCGGCCGCCGGGACCTCGGCAGCGTGCTGCTGGTCGGCTCCACCGCCGCCGCCCTCCCACCGGCCGTCGCCGCCGGCCTGTCCGCCGCCCTGCCGAAGGCGACGGTCGTCAACACCTACACCTCGGCCGAGGCCTCCCCCGCCCAGATATCCGCGGTCGTGGACCCCGGCCGCCCGGGCTCGTTGGGCCGCCCCACCGACCCGGCCGACCTGCGGATCCTGGACGAGGCCGGCGAACCGGTGCCGCCCGGCGCGACCGGCGAGATCTGGCTGCGCCAGCCCGGCCCGCCTCGCGGGTACGCCGGAGCGGACTCGGACACCGTCTTCCGCGACGGCTGGGTGCGGATGGGCGACCTCGGCCGACTGGACCAGGACGGCTTCCTCCACCTCGTCGACCGGGAGAGCGACATCGTCAAGTCCGGTGCGCTGAAGGTCTCGTCGCTGCGGATCGAAGCGGTGCTGCACGAGCACCCGCAGGTCGCCGACGCCGCCGCGCTCGGCCTGCCGCACCCGGTGATGGGCCAGGTGCCGGTCGCCGCGGTGGTCCCGCTGCCGGGCGGAATCGACCCCGACGGCCTGCGGCTCTTCCTGAGCGAGCGCCTCGCCCGGCCCGAACTGCCCGTCCGTATCCTGGTGTTGGACTCCCTGCCGCGCAACCCGAGCGGCAAGGTGGTCAAGCACGAACTGCGGACCGCCTTCCAGGAGGCCGCACCGGCGGCCGGGCGGGCACCGGAGACGGAGCGCGAGCTGGCCCTGGCCGCCCTGTGGCGGACCGTGCTGGGGCGGCCGGTCCGGGCCGTGGAGGACGAGTTCTTCGCCCTCGGCGGGGACTCGTTCCGCGCCGTCCAGCTGGCCGCCGCGATCTCCGCCGAGTTCGGCGTGGCGGCGCGCACGGCCCTCGTCTTCGAACGCCCCTCGCTGCGCGCCCAGACGGCCTGGCTGGAGCGGGCCGAGGCCGCCCAGGCCGCGCCGGCGGCGGAGTCCGGAACCGAGATGTCGGACTTCCTGCGCTCGCTGCGCGCCCAGCCGCACGACCTGCCGCTCACCTCCCAGCAGGAGAACTTCCTGCGCTGGATGGCCGAGGTCCCGGGCCGCAACGTCGGCTCGGTGGCCGTGATGTTCCGGGTGACGGAGGCCCTGCGGACGGACGTCCTGGCCGACGCCCTGCACGAGGCGATCCGCCGCCACCCCGCGCTGCGGACCGGGTTCGTCCCGGTGCCCGGGGCCGAACCGGGGGTGCTGCGGGCCGTCCTGGACGACGAACCGCGCGCGGACGTGGTGCTGGTGGACGCCCCCGGCGCGAGCGACGACGAGGTGTCGGCACGGCTGGTCGCCGTCCGCGACCGCTTGACGGACGTCGCGTCCGGGCCGATGACCAGGCTGGCCGTGGTGAGCCGGGGCCGGGAGGACCACGTCGTCCTGCTGGCGGTCCACCACCTCGTCAGCGACGGCTGGTCGCTGGGCCCGCTGCTGCGCGACCTGGGCGTGTGCTACTCGGCGCTGCGCCACGGCCGCCGCGCGCCCGCCGCCCGGCCCGGCCCGGAGTACCGCGAGCTGGTGGAGTGGTCGAACGCCCACTGGCCGGCGTCCCGGACGCACTTCGCGGCGGCGCTCGCGGACGCGCCCACGGCGATCGACCCCTTCCCCGGGCGCCGCCACACCGAGGTGGTGCTGAGCGCCGCCCACGCGTTCACGGTGCCCCCGCGGACGGCGGACGCGCTGCGGGCCAGGGCGGCGGAGCTGGGGGCCACGCCGTTCCTCGCGGTGGCGGCGGTCTGGAGCGGCCTGCTGGCGGCCCGCAGCGGACAGCCGGACTTCGTCCTGATGACGCCGGTGCCCGGCCGGACCCGGCCGGAGGCGGAGCGGGCGGTCGGCTGCTTCGTGCAGTCGCTGCTGGTGCGGGTGGACGTCTCGGGCGCGCCCGGGTTCGCCGAACTGCTCGACCGCGTCCGGTCCGCCGCCACCGCCGCGCTCGACCACCAGCTGTACCCGTTCGCGGAGTTCAGCCCGCTGGCGCCGTTCGCGGCCTGGCTGCGGTACGAGAGCTGGAGCGCGCCGGCCCAGCTGCCGGGGGTGGCCTGCGCCGCCTGGGAACTGCCGCGCAACGCCACCGTGCCGTACCCGCTGCCCGGCGGCGACCGGCACGTCCCGGAACTCGCGGTCACCGAGCAGCCGGACGGCGGGCTGCGGTGCTGGCTGCGGTACAACGAGCACGCCTTCGAGGCCGGGGCGGTGACGGCGCTGGCCGAGGACCTCGCCGCCGCGCTGGCGGGGGCGGCCGGGATCTGACGCGGACGTGCGAGGGCCCGGCTCCGCGTGCTGCGGAGCCGGGCCCCACCGCTCAGCCGGTCAGGCGTCCGGCCGCCTCCTCCTCGGTGAGCGCGTCGATCTCGGCGATCAGCAGCGCCTCGATCCGCGCCGCGAGGGCGACCGGCGTGCTGCTCTCGAACACGTCCCGGATGGGGATGTCGAGACCGAGGCCGGCCCGGATCCGCGCGGCGACCCGGGTGACCAGCAGGGAGTCCCCGCCCAGCGCGAGGAAGTCGTCGAACACCCCGACCCGCGGCACTCCGAGCACCTCCTGCCACAGCTCGGTGACCAGCTGCTCGGCATCGGTGCGCGGCGCGACGTAGCCCGCCGGAGCGGCCGGCCCGGGATCGGGCAGGGCCGCGAGGTCGGGCTTGCCGTTCGGGGTCAGCGGCAGCCGGGCCAGGGTGAGCACGGTGTCCGGGACCATGTAGGCGGGCAGCCGCAGGGCGAGGTGCTCGCGCAGCTCGGCCGGCCCGGGCTCGGCACCGGGGCACGGGACGGCGTACGCCAGGAGCCTGCGCCCGTCGCGGACCAGCACGGCGGCCTGCGCCACGGCCGGGTGCGCCGTCAGCGCCGACTCGATCTCCGCGGGCTCGATCCGGTAGCCGCGCAGCTTCAGCTGGGCGTCGCCGCGCCCCAGGAACTCCAGCAGGCCGTCCGCCCGCCACCGCGCCCGGTCGCCGGTGCGGTACATCACCCCGCCGAGGTACGGGTCGGACACGAAGGCGGCCGCGGTCAGGTCGGGCCGGCCCAGGTAGCCGCGGGCCAGGCCGCGGCCGCCGATGTACAGCTCGCCCTCGGCTCCCCGGGGCAGCAGCCCTCCGCGCTCGTCCAGCACGTGGAGCCCCACCCCGGGCAGCGGGCGGCCCAGCGAGGGCCGGCGCTCGGCGTCCGCGGCCGTCAGCTCGGCCGCGGTGACGATCACGGTGGCCTCGGTGGGGCCGTAGGTGTTGACCAGCCGGACGGCGTCCCCGTGCCGTCGGCGCCAGCGGGCGACGGTGTCGGCCCGGGCCTCGGAACCGCCGATGACCACCAGGCGCAGCGCCCGCGGCCAGCGGGTCTGGTCGCCGAGGCCGACGAGTTCCTCCCAGTAGGCCGTCGGCAGGTCGAGCACGGTGACGGCCCGTCCGGCCGGTCCGTCCAGCAGGTCGGGCAGGGTCCGGCCGCCGCCGGGCAGCAGCACGACGCACGCCCCGGCCGTCAGCGCCGGCCAGAGCTCCTCGACGTGGGTGTCGAAGCCGAGGGAGGCGAACTGGACGATCCGGTCGGCGGGGCCCAGCGCGTAGCCGTCCGGGCCCGCCATCCAGTCGACCCGGGCGGACACCGCCGCGTGGTCCACCGCGACGGCCTTCGGCGTCCCGGTGGACCCGGAGGTGTAGAGGACGTAGGCCAGGCCCTCCGGGTCCACCGGGGCGGGCTCACCGGCCGCCGGTCCCGGCACGTCCGCGTGGGTGAGGGCATCGGTGAGGGTGAGGACGGCGTCGGCCTCGCGGAGCATCAGGGCGCGGCGGTCCTCGGGGTGGGCCGGATCGAGCGGGAGGTAGGCGGCGCCGGCCTTCCAGATCGCCGTCAGGGCGACGACCAGGTCGAAGGAGGGCGCCATCGACACCGCGACCACCCGGCCGGCCACCGGGCCGAGCCGGCGCGCCAGTTCGGTGGAGCGCCGGTCGAGTTCGGCGTAGGACAGCGTCCGGCCGTCGCACTCCAGCGCCGGTGCGTCCGGTCGCGCGGCGGCCTGCTCCGCGAACCGTTCCAGCACCGTGCGCACGCCGGCGGGAGCGTCCGGCCCCGCCCCCAGCGCGAGCAGCGCCGCGCGTTCCCGCGCCCCGACGAACCAGTCGCCGTGCAGGGGGAGTTCCGGGTCCTCGACGATCCGCGCGTACAGCTCGCGGCAGCGGCCGGCGAGCGCCTCGACGGTCTCCCGGTCGAAGAGCTCGCGGTCGTAGCAGAAGGAGAGCGTGACGCCGCCGTCGGCGGTGCGCCAACTGTCGAGCAGCAGGTCGGTCTTGGCCTGTTCGAAGCCGGAGTCCATGCTCGCCGTGCGGACGCCCGCGGGCAGCGCGGGCCCGCCGGAGCCGTCCGCGAGCTCGTTCTGGCTCTGGTGGACGAAGACGGCCTGGTAGAGCGGCCCGGCTCCGGTGTCCGCGGGCAGGCCCAGGTGGGTGGCGAGCCGCTCGGCCGGGGCGTCGGGGTGGCTGAGGGCGGCGAGCGCGGCGGACCTGGTCCGCTTCAGCACGTCGCGGAAGCCGGGGTCGCCGGTGAGGTCCGACCTGATCACCGCGGTGCGGTTGAAGTAGCCGAGCAGCGCCTCGTGCGCCTTCTCGGTGCGGCCCGCGAGCGGGGTGCCGACCACGAAGTCCCGGCAGCCGGTCCAGCGCGCGAGCACGCACTGGTAGCCGGTGAGCAGCACCATGAACGGGGTGCACCGCTCCCGCCGGGCCAGCCGGTCGAGGGCGGCGGTCAGCTCGGGGCCGAGGTCGACGGTGACGAACCCGGCGGGCCTGGTGGGGTTCGACGGTCTCGGCCGGTCGAGGGGCAGGCGCAGCGCGCCGGTGCCGGCGAGCCGCTCCGCCCAGTAACGGAACGCCTCCTCGCCCGCCTCCCCGCCGGTCCTGGCCTGTTCGGCGCGGGCGAAGTCGCCGTACTGCAGCGGGAGTTCCGGCAGGTCTGCGGGCTCCTCGCCGATCGCCTCGCGGTAGAGGGCCAGCAGTTCGCGCCACATCGTGCGGAAGGACCAGCCGTCGGCGACGATGTGGTGGACGACGACGCTGACCGCGTGTTCCCGGTCCCCCGCGCTGATCAGGGTCGCGCGCAGGGGCGGCGCGGCGGCGAGGTCGAACGGCGCGTTGACGTACGGGCGGCAGGCGTCGGTGAAGTCCGCCTCGGTGGCGCCCTCGGGCAGTCGGAGGGTGACCAGCTCGATCTCGGCCGGGGGCTGGACCAGTTGGACGGGCTCCGCCGCCTCGGGGCCGTCGACCACGAAGCGGGTGCGCAGGATCTCGTGCCGGGCGGTCAGCCGGGCGAGGGCGGTGCGCAGGGCCCGCGGGTCGATCGGCCCGGTCCAGCGCCGGTTGAGGTACATGTTGAAACCGGCGTCGTCCGGGTGGAGTTGCTGGAGGAACCAGAGCCGGCGCTGTTCGGCGGTCAGGGGGTGGGTGGCGGTGGTCACCGGACGGTCACCTCGGTCTCGGAGCGGTACGGGGGAAGGGGTTCGGCGGCGGTGACCGCGGTGGCGGCGGCCCGGTCCTGGAGGGCCTTCAGCCCGACCAGGTCGTCGGGCTCGGCGTCTGGCACGTCCCGGTCGAAGTGGCGCAGCACCGGGACGGCCAGGCAGACCAGCGCGAGGGCGGCCATGGCGAGGCCGAACAGCAGGTAGAGCAGTCCGATGCCGCGGCCGTCGCCGGTGCCGACGATCCGGCCGACGGTGGAGGCGAGGGCGCCGCCGTGGTCCATCAGCGGCTGGAGGAGTCCGGGGCCGAACGGGGCGACCACCGCGAAGCCGACCGGCAGGGTCGACCAGGCGACCATGGTGTTGACCGCGATCACCCGGCCGTGGAAGCGCAGCGGCACCTTGGTCTGCACGATGGTCGCGTAGGAGCCGTTGAGCAGGGCGAGCGCGAACGTCATGCCGAACGCGCCGAGGGCGACGGTCCAGGTCGACGGGCGCAGCCCGGTGAGCAGGCAGGCCGCGGCGACGGCGAGGGTGGCGAGCAGCACCCCGCGCAGCTTGCGTCGGCGCGGTCCGCCCCAGGCCACCAGGGTGATCCCGCCGAGCACGGCGCCCAGGCCGGCCGCCGTGGACACCCAGCCGGCCGCCGAGAGCGGGGCGAAGGAGAGCACGAGCGGGGTGGTGAGCAGGAACAGCGGGGAGAGGAAGACGTTCAGGACGGCGAAGTACAGCAGCATCGCCCGGAAGTGGCGGCTGCCGAGGGCCCGTCGGAAGCCTTCGCGGATCTCGGCGGGGATGCTCTCCCGCCGGGTGGCGCCCAGCACGTCCGGGAACCGCACGGCCAGAGTGACGGCGATGGCGACGGCGTAGCCGGCCACGTCGAGGGCGAGGATGCCGCCGAGCCCGAGCGCGGCGAGCAGGCCCACGGCGAACAGCGGGACGAGGAACTGGGCGAGGCCGAAGGCCATCTGGACCACGCCGTTGGCGCGGCCGAGGTAGCGCTTGGGGACGAGCTGGGGCACGGCCGCGTTCCAGGCGAGCCGTTGGAAGGAGAGCGCGGCGGACAGCACGGCGACGAGCGCGTAGGCGTGCCAGACCGCCAGGCCGCCGGTGGCGTACAGCAGGAGCAGGACGGCCTGGGTGAGACCGGCGGCGAGGTCGCCGAGGAGCATGGTCCGGCGCCGGTCGCCCCGGTCGACGATCGCGCCGGCGATCGGGGCGGCGAGGATGCCGGGCACCAGGCCGCAGGCGGCGAGCAGCCCGAACTGGGCGAGGGAGCCGGTGCGCAGGTAGATCCAGACCGGGAGGGCGAACTCGGTGAGCGCCGATCCGATCATCGACACCTGCTGCCCGGAGGCGACGGTGAGGAAGCGGCGCATGGTCGGGCGGACGGGCGCCCGCCCGTCGTGCGCCGCCTGCCGTTCGGCGTCCCGGGAGAGCCCGGCCAGCCACCAGGTCGCGCCGTCCGTCCGGCGGTGGCGGTCCTCCTCGCCCTCGGCGATCGACCGGTGGACGCCGCAGACGATGGCGGCGAGTTCGGCGGCCCGGTACTTGAGGTAGAAGTGGCCGGCCTCGTCGAGGACCACCACGGCGGTGGTGTCGGCGATCCGGTGCCACTCGCGGAAGCGCTCCTGGTAGAACTCGGTGGCCGGGTCGCGGTCACCGCAGACCGCGATCACGGGGGCCTTGATCCGTCCGCCCTCGGTCCCGAACATCCGGGTGAAGTACCGCTCGACGTCCTTGGTGCCGGTGCGGCGGTTGCGGACGATCAGCCGCAGCTGTTCCGGCTCCAGGTCGTCGGTGTCCATCCCGGCGGCGGCCAGCCCGTTGATCATGTCCTGGTCGCTGCGCATCCGGTCGAGGAGCTGCGCCCAGCGTTCCCCGACCGCCGCGCCGCGCCCCCTGGGGCGGGCGAAGGGGAAGATGCCGCCGAGGTGGACGGCGTCGATCTCCCGGCCGGCGGCCTCGACCCGGCGGGCGATCTCGACGGCGAGGCGCACGCCGACCCCGCAGTGCCCGTACAGCACGATCCGGCCCTCGACGTTCTCGAGGATCTCGCGCGCGCAGCGGTCGGCGACCTCGTCGACGTCCATCGGTTCCTCGCCGAGTTCGTGTCCGGGGACGGCGATGGAGTGCAGCGCCCAGTCCTCGGGCAGGGCGTCGGCGAGCGGCTTGTAGATCAGTGCGCTGCCGCCGCCGTAGGGCGCGCAGACCACGCTGGCGGTGGTGCGGCGGCGTTCGGGGGTGAGCCGGTGCAGCAGTCCCCGCGGCCCCCGGTCGGCGCCCGGGTCGGCGACCAGCCCGGCGAGTTGCCGGACGGTCGGGAAGCGGAAGAGGTCCATCACGCCGACCGGGGTCGGCAGGTCGGGGAAGGCGCGGCGCAGCCGGGCGACGACCTGGGTGGCGAGCAGCGAGTGCCCGCCGATCTCGAAGAAGTCGTCCAGGGCGCCGACCTTCGCGAGGTCGAGCACCTCGGCCCAGATCGCGGCGATCAGGGTCTCGGTGTCGCCCTCGGGTTCGACGTGTCCGGCGGCCGGGGCGGTGTCCTCGGGTTCGGGCAGCGCCTTGCGGTCGATCTTGCCGTGGGCCAGCAGCGGCAGGCGGTCCAGGACGACGAAGCGGGCGGGGACCATGTAGTCCGGCAGGACCTCGCCGAGTGCCGTCCGCAGGTCGGCCGGGGCGGGGACGGTCGCGCCGCCGGCGCGTTCGAGGTAGGCGACGAGGTTCTGTCGGATGCCCTCGCCCCGGACGGTCACGAAGGCCTGGGTGACGCCGGGCAGCGCGGTGAGCGCGGCCTCGATCTCGCCGGGCTCGACCCGGTAGCCGCGGACCTTGATCTGGTCGTCGGCGCGGCCCAGGTACTCCAGTACGCCTCCCCCGGCCTCCGGCCGGGGGGACCCCCATCGCCGCCAACGGGCGAGGTCGCCGGTGCGGTACATCCGGCCGCCGGTGAACGGGTCCTCGACGAAGCGTTCCGCCGTCAGGTCGGGGCGGCCCAGGTAGCCTCGGGCCAGCCGCTCCCCGCCGAGGTAGAGCTCGCCGGTCACGCCGGGCGGCACCGGCCGGCCGGCACCGTCCAGGACGTAGCAGCGCGCGCCGGCGAGCGGGGTTCCGATCGGGGTGCTCCCCGGGCCGTGCTCCCCCGGGAGGACCTCGTGGACGGTGACGCCGACGGTCGCCTCGGTCGGGCCGTAGTGGTTGAACACCGCGCAGCCGCCGCGGGCGGCCAGGTCGGCGGCCCAGGCCCAGGACGAGGCCTCCCCGCCGAGCACCAGGGCCCGGCGGGGCAGCAGGCGCTCGACCGGGGCGTCGGCGCAGAGCGCGGCCAGGTGGGAGGGCGTCATCTTGAGGTAGTCGAGGGCGCAGGCCTCGATGTGTTCGGCGAGTTCGGCGCCGGAGACGCGGCGCGGCAGCAGGTGCACCCGGCCGCCGGTGGTGAGCGCCAGGTACAGCATCGTGATGCTGAAGTCGAAGGCCAGGGACTGCAGCAGGCCGTAGCGGGCGCCGGGCTCGATCCGCAGTCTCTCCCGGACGCCGGCCAGGTAGTTGAGGATCTCCCGGTGCTGGACCGCGACGCCCTTGGGCCGGCCGGTGGAGCCGGAGGTGTAGATGACGTAGGCGAGGTCGTCCGGTCCGGACGTCTCGGCGAGCGGCTCTTCGTCCCTCGCTTCGCCCGTCGCTTCGTCCGTCGCTTCGTCCGAGAGGTCGACGCGGTCCACGAGCAGTTCGGCGCCCCGGTACCCGGGGAGCCGGTCCCGCAGGTGCGAGTCCGTCACCAGCACGCGCGCGTCCGCGTCGGCCACCAGGTGGGACAGCCGCGCGGGCGGCTGCTCCGGGTCCAGCGGCAGGTAGCAGCCGCCGGCCTTCAGCACGGCGACCAGGGCGACGGCGAGGTCCGGGGACTGCTCCAGGCAGACCGCCACCCGGTCGTCCCGGCCGACGCCCAGGGCGCGCAGCCGCCGGGCCAGGGCGGTCGCCCGCGCGTCGAGTTCGCGGTGGGTGACGGTGGCGTCCTCGAAGACCAGCGCGGGGCGGTCGCCGGCCTGCCGGGCGGCCTGCGCGAGCAGCGCGGTCAGCGTCGCCGGTCCGCCCTCGGGGAGCGCCGGGCCGGCGGCCCATCGTTCGACCAGGTCGCGGCGCTCGGCTTCGGTCGACAGCGGCAGGTCGTCGACGGCCCGGTCCGGGTCGGCCGTGGCCGCCGTCATCAGGACCTCGAAGCGCTCGACGAGCCGTCGTACGGTGTCGGCGTCGAAGAGGTCGGTCCGGTAGGTGATCAGGCCGAAGAGCCCGCCGTCCTTCTTCTCCCGCAGGTAGAACGCGAGGTCGGAGTGGCTCGTGGTGGCCGCGTGCCCGAATCCCTCGGCGGGGGCGGCGGGGGCGGTGGAGGCCGCGCGCTCGCCGTAGTTCTGGTAGGCGAAGGTCGTCTGGAACACCGCCGATCGGCTGACGTCGCGCTCGATGTCCAGGTCCGCGACCATCTGCTCGAAGGGCACCTCCTGGTGGGTGTAGGCGTTGAGCGTCGTCTCGCGTACCCGGCCGACCAGTTGTCCGAAGGTGAGCCCCTCCGCCAGCCGGGCCCGGATCGGCAGCATGTTGACGAAGGCCCCGACCACCCCTTCCAGTTCCCTGTGGAGGCGGCCGGCCACGGCCGAGCCGATCGCGAAGTCCCGCTGGCCGGCGTGCCGCCCGAGCAGCACCTGGAGCCCGGCCATCAGCACCATGTACGGGGACGCCCCGTGGGCGCGGGCGAACTCGGCGAGGGCTCGGACGAGTTCCGGGCTCCAGTGCAGTTCGACGGCCGCGCCGTCGAAGGTGAGCAGCGGTGGCCGGGGGCGGTCGGCGGGCAGGTCCAGGGCGGGGACGTCGGCGAGTTCGGTGCGCCAGTAGTCGCGGGAGGCGGCCAGGGCGCCGCTGTCCAGCCGGTCGCGCTGCCAGCGCGCGTAGTCCCCGAACTGTACGGGCAGGGGCGGGAGTTCGTTCTCGGTGTGGTGGGCGTACCGGGCGTAGAGCAGGTCCAGTTCCCGGTTGAGGATGTCGATGGACCAGCCGTCGCCGACGATGTGGTGCAGGACCAGGGCGAGGACGTGGTCCTCGTCGGCGAGCCGGACCAGCAGGGCCCGTAGCAGCGGCCCGGCCGCGAGGTCGAAGGGTCTGGCGACCAGTGCCCCGATCTCCTCGGCGGCTCTTCGCCCGGGGTCGGGGTCGTCCGAGGCGTCCAGGTAGGCGGCGGCGAAGGGGCCCGGTTCGACGACCAGGACCTCGGCCCGGCCGTCCTCGGTGACCGGGAAGGCCATCCGCAGGCCCTCGTGCCGCGCCAGCAGGGCGGTCAGGGCGGCGTCCAGGGCCGGGCGGTCCAGCGGCCCGCGCAGCCGGCGGGCCGGGGCGAGCGTGTACGCCGTCCCGCCGGGCGAGAACTGGTCCATGAACCAGAGCCGTTCCTGTCCGCTGGACAGGGGCGGCGCGCTGCCCTCCGGGCGGGGCTCGACCACCCGCACCGGGGCCGCCGCGGCGGCGGCGCGCAGGCGCTGGGCGAGGAGGGATCGTTTGGTGGCGGACCAGTCCGCGGGCAGGTCCTGGGTGTCGGTCATCGGCAGTCCGTTCGGGGGTGGAGCGGGAGGGGCGGAGCGGCGGGGCGGTCGACGGCTGGACGGTCGACGGCGGGGCGGTCTCCGACTGGGCGGTCGACGGCGGTCAACGCCGCTCGCGCACGACGTCGGCCAGCGCGGCCGGGGTGGAGGCGTCGAAGAACAGGTCGAAGGCGAGGTCGACCCCGAAGGAGGCGCGGATCCGGGCGGTGATCTGGATGATCGTCAGCGAGTGTCCGCCGAGGTCGAAGAGGTCGTCCTCGGGGCCGATGCCGGGGGCGCCCAGGACCTCCTCCCAGATCGCCAGGATGCTCGCGGTGAGGTCGTCGGCCTCCGCCGGGCCCGCGGTGACCGCGCGCGGCGGGGCGGGCAGCGCGCGCCGGTCGAGCTTGCCGCTGGTGGTGAGCGGCAGGCGGTCGAGGGCCACGAACTGCCGGGGCACCATGACGGCGGGGAGGGTGCGCAGCAGGTGGTCCCGCAGGTCGGCGTCGGCCGCCGGCGCGCCGCCGGGTGCGGGCACCTGGTAGCCGACCAGCGCGGGCTCCCCCTCGGCCTGCTCGCAGACGGCGACGGCCGCCGCCGCGACGGCCGGGTGGTCGAGCAGCGCGGCCTCGATCTCGCCGAGTTCGATCCGGTGGCCGCGGATCTTCACCTGGTCG
>NZ_JBICYZ010000046.1:0-78896 GCF_043201465.1 Kitasatospora sp. NPDC048298 | reverse complement strand
TGGGGGGGGGGGGGGGGGGGCGGCTGGGGGGGGGGGGGGGGGGGGTTGCCGCCCGGGGGGGGGGGGGCGCCCCCCCGCGGGGGGGGGGGGCCCCCCCCCCGGGGGGCCCCCCCGCCGCCGTGCGGTCGACGACCGGAAGGCCTAGATGAACTCGGCCAGCTCGCGCAGCAGCGCGGCCTTCGGACGGGCACCGGTGATGGACTTCACCGGCTCGCCGTCCTTGTAGACGATCAGGGTCGGGATCGAGATGACGCCGTACTTGGCGGCGGTCGCCTGGTTGGCGTCCACGTCGAGCTTGGCGATGGTCAGCTTGTCGCCGTGCTCGGCCGCGATGTCGTCCAGGACCGGGGCGACCTGGCGGCACGGGCCGCACCAGGTGGCCCAGAAGTCGACCAGTACGGGCTTCTCGCTCTTCAGGACGTCGTTCTCGAACGTCGCATCGGTGACGGTGGTGGTGGCGCCGGCCACGGGAACTCCTCGGGTTAGGACGGAGGGGGCTGCTGCCGGAAGAACAACGGATGGGCCCGTTCTGTTTCTGCCCGGCCGGGGCGGGGGTGTTTCACGTGGAACACCCCCGCGGGGGTGGATCGGGGAGGGCTCAGACCGCGACGGCGGCGGCCTTGGACTCCAGGTCGTCCAGCGCGGCCAGGTAGCGCTCGGCGTCCAGGGCGGAGGAGCAGCCGGTGCCGGCGGCCGTGATGGCCTGGCGGTAGGTGTGGTCCACGACGTCGCCGGCGCCGAACACGCCCGGGATGTTGGTCCGGGTGGAGGGGGCCTCGACCTTGAGGTAGCCCTCGGCGTCCAGGTCCAGCTGGCCCTTGAAGAGCTCGGTGCGCGGGTCGTGGCCGATCGCGATGAACAGACCGGTGACGGCCAGCTCGCGGGTCTCGCCGGTGGTGGTGTCGCGCAGGGTGACGCCGCTCAGCTTCGGGTCGCCGTGGATGGCCTCGACTGCGCTGTCCCACTCGAAGCGGATCTTCGGGTCGGCGAAGGCGCGCTCCTGCATCGCCTTGGAGGCGCGCAGGGTGTCCCGACGGTGGATGATCGTGACGCTCCTGGCGAAGCGGGAGAGGAAGGTCGCCTCCTCCAGGGCGGTGTCGCCGCCGCCGACCACCGCGATGTCCTGGTCGCGGAAGAAGAAGCCGTCGCAGGTGGCGCACCAGGAGACACCGCGGCCGGAGAGCTTGTCCTCGTTCGGCAGGCCGAGCTTGCGGTGCTGGGAGCCGGTGGTGACGATCACGGCGCGCGCCCTGTGGACGTTGCCCTCGGAGTCGGTGACGGTCTTGATGTCACCGGTGAGGTCGACCGCGACGATGTCGTCGGGGATCAGCTCGGCGCCGAAGCGCTCGGCCTGGGCCCGCATGTTGTCCATCAGCTCGGGGCCCATGATGCCGTCCCGGAAGCCCGGGAAGTTCTCGACCTCGGTGGTGTTCATGAGCGCACCACCGGCGGTGACGGCCCCCTCGAAGACCAGCGGCTTGAGGGAGGCACGGGCCGTGTAGAGCGCAGCCGTGTACCCGGCCGGGCCGGAACCGATGATGATCACGTTACGGACGTCGCTCACTGCTTCTCCTGGTTCGCATCGCGACCCGCGTTTGCTGCGGGGAGGGCGGTCCTGCTCCGCCGCCCGGGACAACGACTGACCAGTGTCTCGCATTCCCAGGCGGATCAGTACCAGGCGCCCGGGGTCCGGAAGCGGCGTGGCGCCGTCGGCGTGGATCGCATGGGAACCGCCGGTCAGCGGCTGGGAACGGCCTGGTGGAGGACGACCGGACCGCAGTCGGGGGAGCGCAGGTAGACGTCGACGAAGCCGGGTCGGCCGGGCAGCGGGTAGACCAGGACGTCGACCGGGGCACCGTGGTGGCTGCCGCGGTCGGTGGCCAGCGGGGTGCCGTCGGCGGGGGCCGGGCAGCCCGAACCGGTGGGGGAGGCGGTGGGCGGGGGCGAGTCGGGCTGCGGGCGGGCGCCGTCGGCGGGCAGGGCGGTCCCGGACTTGGCGGGGCCGGTGGCCCGCAGCCCCGGGAGGTTCTCCGAACGGGCGAGCAACTGCTGGACCTGGGTGGCGAGTTCGTCCTCGCGGTAGTCGGTGCCGGCGCCCGCCAGGTGTGGGGTGCCGTGGCCGTCGGCGGTGGTGTTCGGGGCGCCGCCCGCGGTGGCCGTCACCGGGTCGGACCGGTCGTCGGGGTGCAGCAGCAGTGCCCCGCCGAGCCCGAGGGCGGCCAGGGCGGCGGCCGTGCCGAGCAGCAGGGCGAAGCGCCGCCGCCGGGGGCGGGCACGACCGGGGCCGGTGGCCGGTCCGGGCCGTCCGGAGGGGCGATCCCCGGGCCTCGCCGCGGGCCGGGAGGCGGCGGAGGAGGGCGTGACGGGCGCCGTGGCGGTGCGCGGGGGCCGGGCCGGGGCATCGGTCCGGCGGTCCGCCGCGGAGGCCTCCTGCGGCCGCTCGCCGGCTTCGGGTCCGGTCCCTGCGGCCGCTTCCGCGGCGGCCCCGGCCAGCGCCGCGTCCAGCCGGGCGGCGACGTCGGCCGGCATCGGCGGGGTCTCGACGTCGCCCAGCAGGGCCTGGACCTCGGCGAGCGCGTCGACGGTCTCCCGGCACTCGGCGCAGCCGTCCAGGTGCCGCCGCAGCGCCGCGGCGGTGTCCGGGGAGTCGATCAGCCCCTCGGCGTGGTCGGCCAGCTGCTCGACCGGGGGGTGGCCGTCGGCGGGGTCGGGGAAGGAGGGGTGGGCGTTCATCGGGTGCTCGCGTCTCCTTCCAGGACCGTCCGGCCGGCGCCCGGGCCCGTCCCTGTGACGGCTCCGGGGCGCTTCGGGTTCCCCGCGGTGTCCCGGCGCGGCGGGGCCGAGCCGGGCGTGGGCGCTGTTTCACGTGAAACATCCGGCTCGCGCAGGTGCCGGACGAGGGGGAGGAGCCGGGCCCGGCCGCGCGCGCAGCGGCTCTTCACGGTGCCCACCGGGACGCCCAGCAGCTCGGCGGCCTCCGCCACCGGGTAGCCCTGCATGTCGACCAGCACCAGCGCGGCCCGCTGCTCCGCGGGCAGCTCGGCGAGCGCCGCGGTCAGCTCGCGGTGCAGCTCGGCCCGGACCACCGGGGAGTCGGCCGGCTCGGCGGCGCCGACCAGGGTGTCCAGCCGCTGCGGGTCCTCGTCGAGCGGGGTGGTGCGGCGGGTGGCGCTGCGCCGGGCGCGGTCCAGGCAGGCGTTGACCACGATCCGGTGCAGCCAGGTGGTGACCGCCGAGCGGCCCTGGAAGCCGGCGGCGGCGCGGAAGGCGGAGACCAGGGCGTCCTGGAGGGCGTCGGCGGCCTCCTCACGGTCGCCCAGGGTGCGCAGGGCGACCGCCCAGAGCCGGTCGCGGTGGCGGTCCACCAGCAGGCCGAAGGCCGCCGGGTCGCCGGCGACGTGCCGGGCGAGCAGTGCCGCGTCGTCGTCCGCCACCGTCACGCCTCGACCCCCTGCCCTCGTGCCGGATCCACCGAACCGCGGTCAGCCGAAGACCTTGACCTCGGCGACCTGGCCGGCGAACCTCCCGGCGCCATCCTTCGGCAGAGCGGTCAGCCAGAGCAAGAGGTAGCGCGTGGTGACCGGGGTGTCGAGGGTGTACTCGACGTTGCTCCCGTTCTTCTTGCCGACGACCGTGAAGCCGTCGAGCCTGGCCGACATCGGGTTGGCGGCGGCCGCCGCCGTGGGCACCCGCAGTTCCGCGGTGTGCTCGCCGCCGAACTGGACGCTCACCGAGGAGACCGCCTGCGACGAGCCGAGGTCGATCAACAGGCCGGTGCCCGACTTGAGGGCGGGGGCCTTGAGGCCGAACTGGTCGTTGTACCACTGGGTGTTCCAGGCGGTGTTCGAGTCGCCGTCCACGGCCTTCGCCGGGTTGTCGCTGCCCTCGGTCCCGTCGCCCGGCTGGGTGTACGACTGCGCGCCCTTGACGGTGAGCTGCACCGGGTTGTGGGTGCTGGCCTGCGGGCTCGGCGCGGTGCTGCTGACCGACGGGGCCGGGGACGCGGTGGCCCCCCCGGTGTGCCGCAGGGTGTCGACGAACTGCCAGGAGGCGACGCCGATCGCGCCCAGCGCGACCGTCCAGGCGGTGGCCTTGATCACCCGGCGCAGCCGCCGCCGGGCGCGCCGGGAGGAGACGGGGCGGGAGGAGGCCGGCAGCGGGGCGACGGTGGTGTCGGCGACCCGGGTCGGGTTGGGGGCGGTGGGCAGCGCGTGGGTGTTGTGCCGGGGCGGGGTGGGGAAGGCGGGCAGCTCCGGCTCGGGCTGGCGGATCCGGGGCATCTGGGCGATCGCCCGGACCAGCTCCTCCGGTGTGCTGATCGGCCGGGCGTGGTGCGGCGGCTGGTCGAACAGCGCCCGCGCGGCGAGCTCGGACAGGCCCTTGTGGACCCCGGCGCGGACCTGGTCGGGCGCGGCGTTCTGGAGGCCCTTGGGCAGGCCCTGGAGGTCGTAGCGGTCCTCTGGGTACGGCCAGCGGTGGGTGAGCGCGGCGAACAGCAGCGCGCCGATCGCACGGGTGTCGGCCCGCTGGGCGTCCTCGGCCCCCTCCTCGGGCAGCCCGCGCAGCGCGGCGTCCACCGCGATGCCGTTGATCCGGTACTGGCCGCTGTCGGTGCGCAGCACGCAGCGCGGGGTGAGCCGCAGGTGGGCCTGCCCGCGCCGGTGGGCGGCCGCGACGGCGTCGGCGACCTGGCGGACCATCTGGTACGCCTCGTGCGGCTCCATCGGTCCGTTCGCGAGCAGCTTGGCCAGGTCGGAGGAGTGCGGCAGCCACTCCCGCACGACGTAGACCAGCTCGCCCTCGTGGACGGCGTCCAGCACCTGGACGAAGCGCGGGTCGCCGAGCAGTGCGGCGGACTTGGCCGCGGCGAGCACCTTGCGGGCCCGCTGGTGGCCGGAGGCCATCAGGTGGACGCCGACGGCCCGGCGCAGCTTCTCGTCGACGGCGCGCCAGCTGCTGAAGGTCTCGGTCTGGGAGATGCACTCCTCCAGCCGGTACCGGTGGCCGATCATGTCGCCGCTGCGGCGCTGCGGGGCGGGGAGGGTGCGCGGGAGGGTGGCGGTGTCGCGCGGGTCGACCGTGGGCTGCGGGTCGGTGGGGCGGCGCGCGGGTCGGGCGGGTTCGGGAGCGGGCTTCTTCCGGGGGGAGCCGGCGGCCAGTTCGGCGCGCAGCTCCTGGACCGAGAGCGGGGCGGTGATCTCCGAGGTCTCCTCGCCGGAGGCAGCCTCCGGTCCGGCCTCCGTCGCGTCGTCCGAGGCCCCGTCCACGGCCTCGTCCGGCTCGGTGCGCGCGGCGGCGGCAGCGGTGGTGGCGCCCTTGCGGCGGGCGTCCGCGGAGGCGCCCTCGCCGGCGTCCTCCGAGCCCGCGAGCTCGTCGATCGCCGCGGCCAGCGCGGCCTCGTCCGTCGCCGCGTCAGCTGCTGACGTGTCGACGACGGCCTTGGTGCCATCAGCCACCGTGGTCCTGCCTCCCCTTGTGTCGCCCCGGCCTGAGAGAGTCGCTGGAGCCCGAGGGTCGGCGGCCCTGTGCTCCAGGACAATTGTGCCCACTCTTCTCCACCGGGTACGACCGCTGAGACGTCCGCGCGGTTGCACGCGGGTGGAGAGATGTGGTGCAGATCCGACACCGGCTCGCCATCCGGCGGTCGGAAGGACCCCGACCGACGGGTGACGCAGCACTCGGCCGGACGAGCGGAGGAGCGTGCCGCTCCCGTTGACGCCCGGTCAGGGCGCCCGCTCGTCCGGCCGGTGGTCGGACGGTCAGCGGCCCAGTCGGCCGCGGACCATGCCCAGCATGGAGTTCAGTTCCTCGATCCGCAGGCGCTTCGCGATGAGCACGAAGACCGCCAGCTGGAGGCCGCCGGCCACGACCAGGGCCGCCACGCTGCCCGCCCAGCCGCCGAGCACCTGCTGGACGCCCAGGCTGGCGCCGAGGCCGACCAGGGCGGCCGGGACGCCGGCGGCGGCCAGCCGGCTGTACGTCCGGCCGATCCGCTTGGTGTCCAGCCCGCCGATCCGCTTCTTCAGCTTCGGCATCGCGACCGCCACTCCGATGGCGTAGGCCAGGCCGTAGCCGAAGGCGAGGCCGGTCACCGTCCACTCGGCGGGCAGCACCAGCCAGCACAGCAGCGCGAAGCCGGCCTGGCAGGCCGCCACCCAGACGGTGTTGGAGAACGGGGTGCGGGTGTCCTCGTAGGCGTAGAAGCCGCGCAGCATCACGTACTGGGCGGAGTACGGGATCAGGCCCAGCGCGAACGCGGAGAGCATCAGGCCGACGTTGGTGGCGTCGTTCAGGACGGTGTCGTTGCCGCCGACCGCGTAGATCGCCCGGCCGATCACCGGGCCGAGGGACAGGAACAGGAAGGCCGCCGGGACGACCGCCACCGCGGTGGTGCGCAGACCGTAGGAGATGTCGTCGCGCACG
Source organism: Kitasatospora sp. NPDC048298 (assembly GCF_043201465.1). NCBI lineage: Bacteria > Bacillati > Actinomycetota > Actinomycetes > Kitasatosporales > Streptomycetaceae > Kitasatospora > Kitasatospora sp. NPDC048298. The sequence continues at coordinate 72,473 of NZ_JBICYZ010000046.1, read as the reverse complement.
GCTCCGGCGTCCTCGTCGGCCGCCGCCCGGGAGAGCCGGGGGAGCACCGCGCTCATGATCGACACGGTGATCACGGCCTGCGGGAGCTGCCAGATCAGCAGCGCGTTGGAGAACGCCGCCAGACCGACACCGTTGTGGCCGGCCGCCGCCGCGGCGGCGCCCGCCTTGGTGGACAGCTGGGTGATCACCAGGTAGCCGGCCTGGTTGGCGAGCACGAAGAAGAACGTCCACTTGGCCAGCCGGGCGGCCTTGCCCAGGCCGTGGCCGCGCCAGTCGAAGCGCGGCCGGAAGCGGAACTCGGCGGCCCGCAGGTACGGGATCATCGCCAGCGACTGGACGGCCAGACCGATCAGGGTGCCGAGGCCGAGCAGCCGCACGCCCTCGGGGGAGATGCCCTCCGGGGTGACGTGGGTGGTGCCGAACCCGCCGTAGACCCAGATGTAGGCGGAGAAGGTGAAGATCACCACGATGTTGTTCAGGACCGGGGTCCACATCATCGCGCCGAAGCGGCCGCGGGCGTTGAGGATCTGCCCCATCACCACGTGGATGCCCATGAAGAAGATGGTCGGCAGGCAGTAGCGGGCCATCGCCACCGTGGTCTCGGCGCTCTCCGGGGTCGCCATCGTGGAGTGGGCGATCATCTGCACCAGCACGGGTGCCCCGAGCACGGCCAGGAAGACCACGCCGCCGAGTCCGACCATCACCAGGGTGAGCAGCCGGCTGGCGTACGCCGTGCCGCCGTCCTCGTCGTTCTTCATGCTGCGCACCAGCTGCGGCACGAAGACCGCGTTCAGCGCGCCGCCGCCGATCAGGATGTACAGCAGGGTCGGCAGGGTGTTCGCGGCGTTGTACGAGTCACCCATCACGCCGACGCCGATGGCCGCGGTGATCACCATGGTCCGGACGAAGCCGGTGCCGCGGGAGACCAGCGTTCCGGCCGCCATGATCGCGCTGGAGTTCAGCAGGCTGGAGACCTTGCCGCCGCCGGCCGCCCTGGCGGGCTCGGCGGGTTCGGCGGCGGGCGCGGGCGCCTGCTGGGCGGCCTGCTCCTCGGCGACGATGTCCGCGAGCGGCTCGACCGCCGGGGGCACCGCGACGGCGGCCACCTGCATGGTGGCCTCCTCCTCGGAGAGCGGCGGGTCGAACTCGATCGGCGGCACGAAGTGGTGCTGTCCGCCCGGGGCGCCGCCGTGCGGCGGCGGTCCCTGGTAGCCGGTCGCCGGGGGGTACGGCGCGGGGCCGGCCGCGGGGGCGGTCGGCTGGACCGGCTGGGGTGCCGGAGCGGGCTGGGGGACCGGCGGCTGGGCCGCGGCCTGTGCCGGGCGGCCGCCGAACAGCGCGTCCACCCCGACGTACTCGGTGGTCTCGGTGTCCCAGGCGGAGTGCGCCGGGCCCGGCTCCCACTGCGGCCGGGGCTGCTCGGTGCCGCCCCAGTGGCCGCCGGCGGCCTGCGCGGGGGCGGACTCCTGCGGCCAGGCGGCCTGGGCCGGGGTGTCCCAGCCGGGCTGCACCGGCGGCACCGGGGCCGCGAACTGCTCCGCGGCCTGGTAGGGGGTCGGCGGCACCGGCGTCGGGTAGCCGCCGCCCTGCGGCGGCAGCTGCGGCGGCACGTCGTACGCGGCGGCCGGCGGCTGGGGCGCGGCGGGCCGACCGGCCCGCAGACCGTACGGGTCCTGGCCGTCCTGTGGGTGCCCGTACGCGTCCGCCGCGTATGGGTCCTGGGCGTAGGTGTCGGCCACGTACCAGTCGCCGGACGGCGACTCGGCGCCCGGCCGGCTCTCACCGCGGCCCGGCGGCCGCTCCTCGCTGCGCCCGGTCATGTCACCTCTTCGCTGTCGTGGGGGAGGCCGGCCCGGCGGTGCGGGGGATCGGCGGTATCAAGGACCAACCTTCTCATCACTGGCGGCCCGATCCCGGCCATCCGGGCTGCTGCCACGCGGTGTCTGCGCGGGACCGTCATCGGGGGCGCCGTCCGGGCCGTCGGTCCGGTCCGGTGCCGGGGGCCCGGCGGGGTCCGCCGGCCCGTCCTTCGAGGAGGCCTCCGTCGCGTCCTGCTCCGGGTCCCGCGGCGCGTCCTGCTCCGCGTCGCCGCCGTCCGTCGCCGGGCCGTCCCCGACCGGCTGGTCGCCGTCCTCGTGCGGCTGCCCGCCGCGCCGCTTGCGCTGGCGCATGAAGCGCAGGGCGGCCAGCAGCAGCAGGACGCCGGCACCCGCGAAGATGTACAGCACCCCGTTGGTCACCGAGGTGACCTCCACCCGGAACTGCTGCGGCTCGCCGTACGGCCGGGAGTCGGGGCCGGTGGTCCACAGCTGGGCGGTCATCAGGACCGACCCGTTGTTGTGCGCCTCGGCGTTGAAGCGGAGCGTCACGCTCTGCGAGGCCGGGAGGACCAGTTCCTCCTCCTTGCTCACCCGCAGCCTGTTCGGTTGGGCCGAGGTGAGCACCAGCTTCAGGTTGGTGACCGTCTGGGTCAGGTCGTTGCGGACGCTGACCTGGAGCAGACCGGTGTCGCCGGACAGGGTGACCACGTTCTTCTTCGGCACCTGGACGGCGCCGGTCAGTTCCTTCAGGTACTTCTGGACGCCGGTGCGGTAGGTGCTCCCGGCCGCCGGCTGGCTGCGCCACTCGGTGGACAGCGAGCGGACCATCGCGGCGCTGAACGGGCCGCGCACCCGCTGCGGCAGGGTGAGCACCCGCATCAGGGTGTCCAGGTCGTGCTGGATCCCGTCGGTGCTGCTCAGGTCGTCGGCCGGCAGCTCCGAGGCACGGGCCTGGGTCGGGTAGTCGGTGGGCGCGGGGACGGCGGTGTTGGCCTTCGGGTCGGCCGCGGCCTGGGCCACCGCGTCCAGCTTGACCGAGGAGATCCACTTGCCGTCCGCCGTCTGGAGGGCGCTCGCCAGCGCCTTGGCGCCGGTGGCGCTCAGCTCGCGCGGGGGCATGACCAGCAGCCCGCGCTGGTTCTGCGGCTGCTCGTGGGTGATCGCGAAGGTCTCGGCGAGGAAGCGCTGGGTGGACTCGGTCTGCGCCTGCGGGCTGCTCAGGTCCCGGTCGAAGAGCGCGGAGACGGTCTCGTCGGCGACCACGGCGTTCTGCCCGTTGCCGATCGGGCGGGCCGCGCTCGGGGTGTAGTTGAGCGAGTCCGCCTCCGGCATGCTCCCGCCGTTGACCAGCACCGTCCCGCTGCCCGCCTGCTGGGCGAGGGCGGCGATCTGCTGGTCGAGGTAGCCCTGGTACGGCCAGGCGACGTCCGAGCGGGTGTCCACCGAGAGCCGGCCCTCGACGGTCAGCCGGCCGGCCGTGGCCGCCTTGCTCAGCGCGGTGGTCATCCCGGTCAGGTCGGAGCCGTTGTGGGCGATCGAGGCGAGGTCCGGGTCGGCGTACGGCAGCGAGACCACCTGGCTGCCCGGCTTGGCCACGGCGGCCCGCAGCTTGTCCAGCCAGGCGACGGCGGCGGCCGAGGGCTGCAGCTGGACGGTGTTGTCGTCCTTGGCCGACTTGCCCGACGCCTCGGTGCCCGGCTTCTGCACCCGGTAGGGCCTGGTCATCGCGAGCGCGGCGTCCAGCAGGTCCGGGTCGATCACCCAGGTCAGGCCGTTCAGCTTGGCACCGGTGTCGACCAGCTCGTACAGCCGGCCGCCCGGGGCGAACTCGGCGGACAGGCTGTCGTCGCGCAGCACCGCGATCGTCTGGTCGTTGCCGTCGGTGCTGGTCTGGGCGGCCACCACCGGCGCGTGCACCAGCGGCCAGATCGTGGCGACCTTCGTCGGCTGCGCCTCGGCGCCCGCGTTGTACGGCAGGAACGTCCGGGCGATGCCCAGGGCGCGGTCGCGCGGGTTGTCGGCCGTGCCGCCCCAGGCGTCCACCGCGAGCTCGTACGCGCCGCTCGCGGAGAGCCCGAGGTCGCCCACCGCGACGCTCAGGGTGTACGGCTGGCTCTGCCCCGGGCCCAGCTCCGGCAGGGCGTACTGCGGGCTGTCCAGCTCGACGCCGTCCCTGCCGTCCGGCGTGGAGCGGTCGGCCACGTTGGCCAGGTCGCTGCGCCGGTCCAGCGGCCTGCCGGTGTTCGGCTTGCGGACGGCCGCGTGGGCGCCCTTGACCGCCGACTTGCCGGCGTTGGTGACGTGCCCGCTGATCGTCACGGTGCCGTTCGGGACGGCCACCTGCGGGTTCAGCGTGTCGATCGTCACCACCACCGGGTACTCGGCCGTGGCGGTGGAGTCGCCGGCCGGCCGGACGTTGCCGCCGGCCGGCAGCGCACCGGCCGGGGAGGCCGTGAAGAGGGTCAGGACGGCCGCGCAGGCCGCGGCCAGGCGCAGGCCCGCACGGCGTGCCCGCCGGGCCGGATGACGCCCCTCGGCCGGGCGTTCGGCCCGTCCAGGCTGTCGGTGCGCCCCCAGGCCCGAGTGCCGTGCCGGCTCACTCACTCGCTTCGCCCTCGCCGTTCTCGATCGTTCGCTGCTGATGCTGTCCGTCCGGCGCGGTCCGCCCGACGGTCTTCGCCTGACCCTCTTGGAACTCTTCGCCCGACGTCTGGAACCCTTCGCCCCACGCCGTCGCCGCACCGTTGCCGCGGGTAGGTTCCGCGGTGGTCGCGGCGCGCGACACCGCATCCCCTGTCCGGTGCCCGAGACTCGTCCACCGGCATGGTAACGATGCAGCCCGTGGTGCAGTGTTGCGGGCTGTGGGGTGAGACGCCCAGAACGCGCGGGCGGTTGACCTGTCCGGCCACGTACCCTTGTGAGCCGTGTCCACTGCCAATGAGCCCACCGCGCGCACCGACCGTTCCAGCACCGCCGTCCAGGTCGTACCAGGCCTGAGCGAGGCCCAGACCCTCGGCCTCCAAGAGCTGCTGCGGGTGTCGCCGGTCGCCGACGAGATCGCCCGCCGGTTCCAGGCGGCCGGTCACCGGCTGGCGCTGGTCGGCGGCTCCGTCCGGGACGCGCTGCTCGGTCGGCTCGGCAACGACCTGGACTTCACCACCGACGCCCGCCCGCAGCAGGTGCTCAAGCTGGTCAAGGGCTGGGCGGACGCGGTCTGGGACGTCGGCATCGCCTTCGGCACGGTCGGCGCCCGCAAGGACACCCCCGAGGGATCCTTCCTGATCGAGATCACCACCTACCGCTCCGAGGCGTACGACCGCACCTCGCGCAAGCCCGAGGTCAGCTACGGCGACACCATCGAGGAGGACCTGGTCCGCCGGGACTTCACGGTCAACGCGATGGCCGTCGACCTGCCCGGCCGCGGCTTCGTCGACCCGCACCACGGCCTGGAGGACCTCGAGGCCCGGGTGCTGCGCACCCCCGCCACCCCCGAGGAGTCCTTCTCCGACGACCCGCTGCGGATGATGCGGGCCGCCCGCTTCGCGGCCCAGCTGGACTTCGACCCGGCGCCCGAGGTGGTCGCCGCGATGACCGCGATGGCCGAGCGGCTCACCATCGTCTCCGCCGAGCGGATCCAGGCCGAGCTGAACAAGCTGCTGCTGGCCAAGCACCCGGTGAAGGGCCTGCGGCTGCTGGTCGACACCGGCCTGGCCGGGTACGTGCTGCCCGAACTGCCCGCGCTGCGGCTGGAGCGCGACGAGCACCACCGGCACAAGGACGTCTACGAGCACTCGCTGACCGTCCTGGAGCAGGCCATCGACCTGGAGCAGGACGGTCCGGACCTCACCCTGCGGCTGGCCTCGCTGCTGCACGACATCGGCAAGCCGCGCACCCGCCGCTTCGAGCTGGACGGCCGGGTCTCCTTCCACCACCACGAGGTGGTCGGCGCCAAGATGACCCGCAAGCGGATGCGCGAGCTCAAGTACTCCAAGGAGCTGACCGAGGACGTCTCGCGCCTGGTCGAGCTGCACCTGCGCTTCCACGGCTACGGCGGCGGCGAGTGGACCGACTCCGCGGTGCGCCGCTACGTCACCGACGCCGGGCCGCTGCTGGAGCGCCTGCACAAGCTGACCCGCTCCGACTGCACCACCCGCAACAAGAAGAAGGCCGCCGTGCTCTCCCGCACCTACGACGGTCTGGAGACCCGGATCGACGAGCTGAAGGCGCGGGAGGAACTGGACGCCATCCGCCCGGCGCTGGACGGCAACCAGATCATGGAGCTGCTCGGCCTGGCGCCCGGCCCGCAGATCGGCAAGGCGTACAAGCACATGCTCGAACTCCGGCTGGAGCACGGCCCGATGGAGCACGAGGAGGCGGTCTCGGCGCTGCGGGCCTGGTGGGCCGAGCAGCAGGGCTGAGCCAGGAGCCCGACACGACAAAGGGGTGGCACCGGCCGAACGCCGGGGCCACCCCTCGTCCGTGCGGGGCCGTTCGAGTCGCTTCAGGACTTCTTCACCGGCGGGACACCGGTGGTGGCGGGCGCCAGTGGGCCGAGGCAGAGCACGTACCGCTTCTTGTTCCAGCGGCGGCCGCTCTTGCCCGAGACCGCGCTCGTGGTCTGCGGCGTCTGCTTGCAGCGGGTCACGTCCGTGGTGCCTTCGAACTTCGCCAGGACGCGGTAATTCGCTTTGCTGTCAGTGCACTTGACGATCTCGACGTCGCGCGAGCCGCTCGCCCGCACGCAGTCGCCGGGCTTGGCGCTGCTGACGCTCGGCCCGGCCACGAAGTAGCCCACCGCCAGTGCGACGCCGCCGCCGACCAGCCCGACGATCCGCAGCTTGGAGCGGATGCCGCGCTTGGCGGCCGGTGCGGGCGCCGTGGGCGGCATCGCGGGGGCGGGCTGCGGGGGGCCGTACGGGTTGGGGCCCGGCTGCTGTGTGTACGGATTGGGGCCCGGCTGCCCGTACGGCTGCTGCCCGTAGGGCTGTTGGCCGTGCGGCGGCTGTCCGTAGGCCGGCGGCGGGCCGTAGCCGGGCGGGGCCGGCGGCGTGGGCTGCCCGTAGGCCGGCGGCGGTCCGTACGGCGCGGCCGGCGGGGGAACGGGTGCCCCGTACGGCGGTGCCGCGGGCGGTCCCACCGGGGCCGGTCCGTACGGATTGGGTGGTGTGCTCATCAGTTCGTCCCCCGAGACAGAGTTCTGTCGATCCGACAGGTCCGATACCTTAGCGAGTCGGTGGGGCGCCTTCGGCCGCGAACCCCCGAGGGCTCCGCAGGAGACCTGGTCAGTGGGGGAGCGGGTGCCGGCGGGCGGAGCGAAGGTAGAGCACCGCCGTCAGTGCGTATACCCCGGCGACCCCGATCACCACCCCGACCGAGCGGCCGGACAGCGGCAGCACCAGCGCCGTGACCAGGGCGGCGGCCACGAAGGCGACGTTGAACAGCACGTCGTAGATGGCGAAGACCCGGCCGCGGTACTCGTCCTCGACCGACTCCTGCACCACCGTGTCGGCGCAGATCTTGGTGCCCTGGGTGACCACCCCGAGCAGCAGGGCGGCGATCAGGCAGGGCACCAGCGCGAAGCTCAGGCCCAGCGCCGGGACGAAGACCACCGGGGCGACCAGACAGGCCGTCATCCACCCGGCCAGGCCCAGCCGACGGGTGCACCAGGGGCTGACCAGAGCGGCGAGGAAGAACCCGGCGGCGGACAGCCCGACCGCCTGGCCGAGGGTGACCAGCCCGGCCGCGCTGTCGGTCGGGTCGTTGAAGGTGTAGCGGGCGAGCATCACCACGACCACGATCAGCACGCCGTAGCAGAACCGGGCCGCGGTGACGGCGGCCAGCGCGTGCACGGCGGGCCGGCAGTCCCGGACCAGGTGGCGCACCGCGGCGCCGAGTTCGACGGCGGCCCGGACCAGTGCCTGGCCGAGCCCGGGGCGGTCCTCGTGCCGGTCCGGTCCGAGCAGGTCGCGGTCCATCCGCCGGGCGGCCAGCGCGGCCGACAGGTAGAGCAGCGCGGCCACCGAGACCAGTGCGGCGTCGGCCTTCGGCCCGGGGGCCATCAGCTGGTGCAGCAGGAAGCCGATGCCCCCGCCCGAGGCGGCCGCGACCGTCCCGAGGGTGGGGGAGAGGGCGTTGGCGGTGACCAGCTGGTCCTGCTCCACCACCCGGGGCAGGGCGGCGGACAGGCCGGCCAGGATGAACCGGTTGAGCGCGGTGACCAGCAGGGCCGAGGCGAAGAACAGCCAGGTCGGCGCCTCGGCCAGCAGCAGCGCGCCGGTGCCCAGGCCCAGCCCGAAGCGGGCCAGGTTGCCGAAGTAGAGCACCTGGCGGCGGCGCCGGCGGTCCAGCAGCACGCCGGCGAACGGGCCGATCACCGAGAACGGCAGCAGCATCACGGCCAGCACCGAGGCGATGTCGGTGGGGGAGGACTGCTTCTCGGGGGAGAAGACCACGTACGCGGCGAGCGAGACCTGGAAGACGCCGTCCGAGAGCTGGGAGAGCACCCGGGCGGTCAGCAGCCGCCGGAAGTCGCGGCCCTTCAACAGGTCGAGGAGCGTGGCCCGGTGCGCGGACCGGTGGGTGCTGCCGTTCTCGGTGATCGCCACCTGCCCAGGGTGCCACGGAACCGGTCGCCGTTTCACGTGAAACATTGGCTGCGAGAACGTGAAGGGCCCACGGTCGGCAGACCGTGGGCCCTTCCTGCGAGCTACGGGGCAGCTCAGATCTCAAACCTCAGACGTCGGACCGCCCCTCAGTGCTCGAGCGCTCAGCGCTCGACCTCGCCGCGGATGAACTTCTCGACGTTCTCCTTGGCCTCGTCGTCGAAGTACTGCACCGGCGGGGACTTCATGAAGTACGAGGAGGCCGAGAGGATCGGGCCGCCGATGCCGCGGTCCTTGGCGATCTTCGCGGCGCGGACGGCGTCGATGATGACACCGGCGGAGTTCGGGGAGTCCCAGACCTCCAGCTTGTACTCCAGGTTCAGCGGGACGTCGCCGAAGGCCTTGCCCTCGAGGCGGACGTACGCCCACTTGCGGTCGTCCAGCCAGGCCACGTAGTCCGAGGGACCGATGTGGACGTTCTTGGCGCCCAGCTCGCGGTCGCGGATCTGCGAGGTGACGGCCTGGGTCTTGGAGATCTTCTTGGACTCCAGGCGCTCGCGCTCGAGCATGTTCTTGAAGTCCATGTTGCCGCCGACGTTCAGCTGCATGGTGCGCTCGAGGATGACACCGCGGTCCTCGAACAGCTTGGCCATCACGCGGTGCGTGATGGTCGCGCCGACCTGGGACTTGATGTCGTCACCGACGATCGGCACGCCGGCCTCGGTGAACTTGTCCGCCCACTCCTTGGTGCCCGCGATGAACACCGGCAGGGCGTTCACGAAGGCGACCTTGGCGTCGATGGCGCACTGGGCGTAGAACTTGGCCGCGGCCTCGGAACCGACGGGCAGGTAGCAGACCAGGACGTCGACCTGGCGGTCCTTGAGGACCTGGACGACGTCGACCGGCGCCTCGTCCGACTCCTCGATGGTCTCCAGGTAGTACTTGCCCAGGCCGTCGAGGGTGTGGCCGCGCTGGACGGTCACGCCGGTCGGCGGCACGTCGCAGATCTTGATGGTGTTGTTCTCGCTGTTGCCGATGGCGTCGGCCAGGTCGAAGCCGACCTTCTTGGCGTCGACGTCGAAGGCGGCGACGAACTCCACGTCACCGACGTGGTAGTCGCCGAACTGGACGTGCATCAGCCCGGGGACCTTGCCGGCCGGGTCGGCGTCCTTGTAGTACTCGACACCCTGCACCAGCGACGCGGCGCAGTTGCCCACGCCCACGATGGCTACGCGAACCGAACCCATTCCGGTTGCTCCCTGTGATCTCATGAGGCCCGCCGGCGTCGGCGGAACTCGTCCTGCTTCTTCGATGACTGCATGTACGGGCGCGAGGCGCCCGATCCTGCCGCGCGGCACAGGGCTGGCGCGGTGTCAGCGCTCCTGGGCGGAGCGCCCCGGGCGGTCGTACGGTGGACCGGACGGGTCCTGGGACCCGCCCTCCTGGCCACGGCCGTCCGAAGTCTTGTGGGGGCCGGCGGCATCGGGGCCGGGCCGGCCGGTGCGGTTGGACCGCTCGGTCTCGATCAGCTCGTTGAGCCAGCGGACCTCACGCTCCACCGACTCCAGTCCGTGCCGCTGGAGTTCGACGGTGTAGTCGTCGAACCGCTCGCGGGCGCGGGCCAGCGAGCTGCGCATCCGCTCCAGCCGCTCCTCCAGCCGGCTGCGGCGGCCCTCCAGGACGCGCATCCGCACGGCCCGGTCGGTCTGGCCGAAGAAGGCGAAGTGCACGCCGAAGTGCTCGTCCTCCCAGGCGTCCGGGCCGGAGTCGGCGAGCAGCTCCTCGAAGCGCTGCTTGCCCTCGGCGGAGAGCCGGTAGACGATCTTGGACCGCTTGCCGTTGAGCGCGGTGGCCGGGACGTACTCGACGTCCGGGTTGTCCTCGACCAGGAAGCCCTGGGCGACCAGGTTCTTCAGGCAGGGGTAGAGCGTCCCGTAGGAGAGCGCGCGGAACGTCCCGAGCAGGATGTTCAGCCGCTTGCGCAGCTCGTAGCCGTGCATCGGGGCGTCATGGAGCAGTCCGAGGACGGCGAACTCCAGCACTCCTGAGCGCCTGCCCATTGCCGTCCTCCTCCTCCCGCTCGACGTCCGTCCGGCCGTCGCATTCGGCGGTATTCCGCTTCGATGTATCGGCTCGATATATCGAGAACAGTAAACCCGGCCCCCGACGGGGGCAAGAGGGGCACGCGTGAATGTGATCACAAGCCGACGCGCGGGTGGGGTTGGCAACGGGCGTGTAATGATCTGTCGTTGTTTTGTGCCCATTGGCAACTGATGTCCGATTAGTTGTAATTCAGTGCTGCGTACGCTGTCGCGTGTGCACGAGGACCACCTCCGGGATCAGGGCGGTTTGCGGGCATCGGACGTGAACCCTGCCTTCAGGCTGGAAACGCCTGGCGAGGAGTAGCTGGAAGATGAGCGAGCGACGGCGAAGGACGCCCAACCCGGGCGGTGACGGGCAGCAGCCCCCGGGAGGCGGCGGCCGTCGGGGCGATGGCCAGGGGCCCGACGAGCTGCGCTCGGACGGTGTCGGCCGGCGACGCCCCTCGGGGGTCAGGGAGACCGCACAGCAGCCCCGGATGACCCGTGCGGAGATGCGCAAGGCTGCCCAGAAGAAGGGCAAGGGGGGTGACAAGCGCGGTCCCGCCGCGGCCTCCGCGGCCGCGGCCGCCGGCCCCGGCAAGAAGCGCTTCATCGACTACCCGCGGTTCGGCAAGACCGGCGTCCGGCGCTGGCTGCCGTCCTGGAAGCAGTGGCTGAGCGGCTTCCTGCTGGTCTTCGGCTGCTTCGTGGGCCTGGTGTTCTACCTGTACCAGACCACCCAGGTCCCCGAGCTGAACGCCCTGGTGAACAACCAGAACACCATCTACTACTGGGCCGACAACACGGAGATGACCCGCAAGGGCCAGACCAACCGTCAGATCGTCGAGCTCAACGACATCAGCCCGAACCTCCAGAACGCCGTCATCGCCGCGGAGAACAAGAGCTTCCGGACCGACAGCGGCATCGACCCCAAGGGCATGCTCCGCGCCGTGTACAACATGGCGAAGGGCGGCGAGACCCAGGGCGCCTCGACGATCACCCAGCAGTACGTGAAGAACGCCTACCTGAGCCAGGAGCAGACCCTCACCCGCAAGGTGCGGGAGTTCTTCATCACGCTGAAGATCAACCAGGACAAGGACAAGAACGAGATCCTCAAGGGCTACCTGAACACCAGCTGGTTCGGCCGCGGTGCGAACGGTGCCCAGGCTGCCGCCGAGGCGTACTACGGGGTCAACGCCAAGGACCTCAACGTCTGCCAGAGCGCCATGCTGGCCGGCCTGCTCAAGGGCGCGACGTACTACGACCCCACCAACCCGAACAACAAGGAACGCGCCCAGGGCCGGTGGAACTGGATCCTGGACCAGATGGTGGACACCAAGGCCATCACCCCGGACGAGCGCGCCAAGTGCAACGTGTTCCCGGACCCGATCCCGCAGAAGCCCAGCTCCAACATGAACGGTGAGATCAGCTACCTGGTCGACACCGCCAACAAGTACGTGATGGCCACCGACAAGACGATCACCCAGCAGATGATCGACCGGGGCGGCCTGAAGATCTACACCACCTTCGAGAAGGACAAGGTCGACGCCCTGAAGACGGCCGTCGACCAGGTCAAGGCGGAGAACCTCAACCCGCAGAAGCGGCCGGACAACGACACCAACATCCAGTTCGGCTCCGCCAGCATCCGCCCCGGCGACGGCGCGATCGTCGCCCTCTACGGCGGCGACGGCGTGGAGAACGGCCACTTCGACAACAACGCCGACGCCACCGGCGTCCAGGTCGGCTCGACCTTCAAGCCCTTCGTGCTGGCCACCGCGATGCAGACCGGCGTGCTCACCGCGAAGGACGACAAGGGCAAGCCGAAGCGGATCAACGCCGACAGCCGCTACCTGGCCGACGACATGTCCGAGATCCGCAAGCCGGACGGCTCGCTGGTGATCGGCGACGACGGCAAGCCGTACCGGCAGAAGAACGAGGACGCCGGCAAGCGCGGCTACGTCTCGCTGCGGCAGGCCATGCAGTTCTCGTACAACGTGCCCTTCGTCCAGCTCAACCAGGACGTCGGCGGCCAGAACGTGGCCGACATCGCGGTACAGATGGGCATCAAGAAGGAGAGCCTCGCCGACCCGAAGACGGCGACCTTCCCGCTCGGCACCTCCACCATCAGCCCGATCCGGATGGCCACCGCGTACGGCACCCTGGCGGCCAGCGGCAAGGAGTCCGAGCCGTACTCGGTCACCAAGGTCGAGGTGAGCGGCGTGGAGCGCCCGGGATTCGGCAAGAAGGACCCCAAGGTCGCGCTGGAGCCGGCCGTCGCCGACAACGTCACCGACGTGCTGGTGAACGTGGCCGTGAACGGCACCGGCAAGAAGACGAAGGACCTGGGCCGCCCGGTGGCCGGCAAGACCGGTACCACCGACCAGAACAAGTCGGCCTGGTGGGTCGGCTACACCCCGCAGCTGGTGACCAGCGTCGCCATGTGGCGCGAGGACCCGGCCAAGCACGAGCGGCAGTCGCTGAACGGCACCGGCGGCAAGGAGTCCATCCACGGTGGTGACATCCCGACCGACGTCTTCACCCGGTACATGAGGGCCGCGCTGGCCAACGAGAAGAAGATGGACTTCCCGACGCCGCAGCCGGTCGGCACCGAGGTGGACTCCTCCGGCGCGCCGTCCACGAACAGCCCGACGATGACCCCGAGCGCGACCGACACCCCGTCGGCCCCGGCGCAGACCCAGGCACCGGCGCCGCCGGTACAGCCGCAGCCCACCCAGACCTGCGTGCCCGGCGTGGACTGCCCCGGTGACCAGCCGAGCACCAAGCCGACCAAGGACCCGCACCCGAGCAACACCTGCCTGCCGGTGGTCGGCTGCCCGACGCCGCCGGCGCCGACGGACAGCACCACGCCGGGCGGTGGCAACGGCGGCGGCCACAACGGCGGAGGCGGCGGCAAGCCGACGCCGAGCAACACCGGTGGCCTCCAGGGCGGCCCGGCCGGGCAGTAGCCCGGGCCGGGCGGAACCCGGAACGGGGGGGGGGGGGGGGCCCCGCCGGGCCCCCCCCCCGGGGGGGGGGGGGGGGGGGCGCCGCGGCCGGGGGGGGCGCCCCGGGCGCCCCCCATCCCGCCGGGGGGCGCCCCCCCCCCGCCCCCCCCCGGCGGGGGGCCCCCCGCGGCGCCCCCCGCGGCCCCCCCCCGGGGGCGCGGCCCCCCCGGGGGGGGGGGGGGCCCCCCCCCCGGGCGCCCCCCCACCGCCGTTTTCCGTCGGGGGCCGTCGCCTTTCCGTCGGGGCCGCCGTCGTCAGCCGCCTTTCCGTCGGGGGCCGCCGCCGACGGGACCGCTGCCGGATTCGTCACGATTGGCACGCCCGCCCGCCGTACCGGGGCGCGGACCGTTGCGGGGGCCTCCTCGTCCCGGCGGGATCGGTGCGGCAGGATGTCCGGCATGACGTCGAGCGATCGTGACGAAACCGCCGGCCCGGTCGGGTCCGGCGCCGCCGCAGGGCCCCTCCCGGCTGCCGTCGCCACGGCCGCGCCGGCGGCCAACACCGTCGTCGTCCCGGCCGACGAGGACCCGGTGGCGGCGGCCGGCAGCGAGGTGTTCGGCGGGCCCCCCGGCCGCCGGGCGCTGCTCGGCGTCTCCTGGTGGATCCCGGCGCGCTTCCTGGCGCTCGCGGTGATCGTGGTCTCGGTGCTCGGCATGGTGCAGAAGCTGCCCTGCTACGAGCAGGCCTGGTTCCAGCCGGGCTCGCCGCAGTACATCCACGCCTGCTACAGCGACATCCCGCACCTGTTCTCCGGACGCGGCTTCGCGGCCGGGCTGCACCCGTACGTGGACCGCATCCCGGGCTCCTCGGGGGACCTCCAGTACCTGGAGTACCCGGTGCTGACCGGCCTGTTCATGCAGGTCGCGGCCTGGCTGACGCCCGGCGGCGGGGACCAGCAGAGCCAGGAGCAGTGGTTCTGGGCGATCAACGCCGGGCTGCTGATGGCCTGCGCGGTGGTCGCCGTGGTGGCGCTCTCGCGCACCCACCGGCGCCGTCCGTGGGACGCGCTGCTGTTCGCGCTCGCCCCCGTCCTGCTGCTCAACGGCACCGTCAACTGGGACCTGCTCGCGGTCGCCCTGGCCGCCGTGGCGATGGCCTGGTGGGCCGGCGCCCGGCCGGGCTGGGCCGGCGTCTTCATCGGCCTGGCCACCGCGGCCAAGCTCTACCCGCTGCTGCTGATCGGCCCGCTGCTGGTGCTCTGCTGGCGGGCCGGCAAGTGGCGCGAGTTCCGGGTGATGCTGGGCGGCGCGGTCGGCTCCTGGCTGGTGGTCAACCTGCCGATCATGCTGGCCAACTGGCGGGGCTGGTCGACCTTCTACGTGTTCAGCAAGCACCGCGGCGAGGACTACGGCTCGTTCTGGCTGATCCTGATGCAGCGCCGCGGCTCCGGGCTGGCCGACCTCGACGTCTACATCGGCGTGCTGATGGTGCTGGGCTGCCTGGCCATAGCGTGGCTCGGCTTCTCGGCCCCGCGCCGGCCGCGCCTCGCCCAGCTGGCCTTCCTGGTCGTCGCGCTGTTCGTGCTGGTCAACAAGGTGTACTCGCCGCAGTACGCGCTCTGGCTGCTGCCGCTCGCAGTGCTGGCCCGGCCGCGCTGGCGGGACTTCCTGATCTGGCAGGCCTGCGAGGTGCTCTACACCCTGGGCATCTGGTCCCACCTGGGCCTGGTCACCGGCTCCAAGCAGCACGGGATCAGCGAGGGCTGGTACCACTTCGCGATCGGGCTGCACCTGCTGGGCACGCTCTACCTGGTCGCCCTGGTGGTCCGCGACATCCTCCACCCGGACCGCGACCCGGTCCGCTGGGACGGCAGCGACGATCCCTCCGGCGGGGTGCTGGACCAGGCTCCGGACGTGGCCGTGCTGGGCACCGCCCGCCGGCTGCGCGAGGAGGAGAGCTACGCCGCGTACGCGCCGGCCGGCCCCGAGCAGTGGCTCGACGAGCCCGAACCGCCGGAGCCGGCCGAGAAGGCCTAGGCGCTGTCGCGAGCGAGCCGAGCGCCGACAGCGGTGCTCAGCGGTCCACCACGCGGTCGAAGTGCGTGGTGGTGTGGCGGACCTGGAGGCCGAGCTCCTCGCCGATCGCCGGGGGCTTGGTGTCCCCGTCCAGGAACAGCAGCGAGACCTGCATGTGCGGCGGCTCGGCGAACCACAGCTGCTTGCCGGCCCAGTGGAACGGCGACTTGGTCTTGTTGACCGTCGCCAGGCCGGCCCGGGCGATGCCCTTGGCCCGGGCCCCCATGCTCGCCACGTACTTGGGCGCCTCCAGGCCGATGCCGTGCGCGGTGCCGCCGGCGACCACCAGGATGTGGCCGTCGGCGGGCGCCGGGTGCTGGCGGTAGCCGTAGCGGTCGCCCTTCTGCAGCGGGGTGACGTCCAGGACGGTGGCCCGGACCTCCAGCGCGGCGTGGTCGCCCAGCCAGAGCCGGGTGCCGATGCGGGCCCGGAAGACCGTCTGCGGGTAGCGCTGGGCGAGCTGGTCCATGCCCGCGGCGCCGAGGTGGCTGACGAACACGGTGTGCACCGGGATGCCGGCCGCCTGGGCGGTGTCCACCCAGTACGCGACCTCCTCGAGCGGGCTGGAGCCGTCCGGCCGGTCCATCGGCAGGTGCAGCGCCAGACCCTCGAAGCTGACGCCCTCCAGCTCGGCGGCGACGGTGCTCAGGTCGGCCGCGCTCACGCCGTGCCGGCGCATGGTGGTCATGCACTCCACCACCACCCGGGCGCCGTGCAGCGTGCGGAGGGCGTCCACCGAGGCCACCGTCCGGATCACCCGGGCGTGCGGCAGCGGGAGCACCTCCTCGCCGACCCGGTACGGGGTGAGCACCAGCAGCTCGCCGCCGTACCACTCGGCGGCGTCGGCCGCCTCGTACGCGGTACCGACGGCGAGCACCCCGGTGCCCAGCAGCGTCGCCTCCTCGGCCAGCCGGTGGTTGCCCAGGCCGTAGCCGTTCCCCTTGGCGACCGGCACCAGGCCGGGGAACTCGGCGAGGACGGAACGCTGGTGGGTGCGCCAGCGTTCGGTCTCGAGGTAGAGCGACAGCGTCATCGGGGCAGCCTCCTCAGCGGCGGGACATGTAGAGGTCGAGGGCCTTGTGCAGCAGCTTGTTGAGCGGGAAGTCCCATTCGCCGAGGTACTCGGCAGCCTGGCCGCCGGTGCCGACCTTGAACTGGATCAGGCCGAACAGGTGGTCGTTCTCGTCCAGGGTGTCACTGATGCCGCGCAGGTCGTACACCCCGCCGCCCAGGGCGTAGGAGTCGCGCATCATCCGCCACTGGATGGCGTTGGACGGCTTGACCTCGCGCTTGTGGTTGGCCGAGGCGCCGTAGGAGTACCAGACGTGCTCGCCGACCACCAGCATCGTGGTGGCGGCCAGCGGCTCGCCCTCGTGGTAGGCGATGTAGAGCCGCATGCGGTTCGGGTCCTCGGCCACGAGGGCCTTCCACATCCGCTGGAAGTAGGCCAGCGGGCGGGGGGTGAACTTGTCGCGCTCGGCGGTGACCAGGTAGAGCTGGTGGAAGATCGGCAGGTCGTCGTAGCCGCCCTGGATCACCTCGACGCCGCTCTTCTCGGCCTTCTTGATGTTGCGGCGCCAGAGCTGGTTGAAGTTCTTGTGGATGTCGTCCAGCGAGCGGTTGGCCAGCGGCACCTGGAAGACGTAGCGGGGCTGGACGTCACCGAAGCCGGCGCCGCCGTCCTCGCCCTGGAGCCAGCCGGCCTTGCGCAGCCGGTCGGCCACCTCGAAGGCGCGGGCCTCGTACCAGTCGGCCTCGACGTCGCGCAGCCGCTTGGCCTGCTTGGCGGCGATGGCCTCCTTGATGGTGGGGGCGTTCCAGCGGCGGATGACCACCGGCGGGCCCATCTTCACCGAGAACGCGCCCTGCGACTTGAGGTGCGCCAGCATCGGGGAGAGCCAGCGGTCGAGGTCGCGGTCGAACCAGTCGATGACCGGGCCCTCGGGCAGGTAGGCGAGGTAGCGCTTGAGCTTGGGCAGCTGGCGGTAGAGGACCAGGCCGGCGCCGACGAGCTGGTCGGCGTCGTCGAACCAGCCGATCGACTCGGACCGCCACTCGGCCTTCACGTCGCCCCACGACGGCACCTGCATGTGGCTGGCCGAGGCGCGGCTCCTGATGAAGGCGAGGTGCTCCTCGCGGGTGATCGTCCTCAGGCGCAGGCTCATGTGCTCGGTGCTCCTCGTCGGTCGGGCTGCGGTGGCCCCAGGTTCTGGGCTGACCTTATCGTCCGGGGCTCGGGCGCCCGCCGCTGCGGGCACGGCGCCGCCCCCGTCGGGTACCTGTCTCCTCTTGCAGATACGCGACGGGGGCGGCGAGGGTTCCGGGCGGGCCCTGTGGGCTCGGTCCCAGTGGGGCGACGGGGCGGACGGGGTTCGGGCTGGGGCGGCGGCGCGGGGGCGGCGGCGCGGGGGCGGTCCGGGGGCGGGTCAGCCCCAGAGGCCGCCGCGGGCGATGCCGAGGTAGAAGCCGATGGCGGCGGCGCCGAGTGTGATCATCAGGACGAAGCGCTCGGCGGTGGTGACCGAGACGAACATGCCCCACAGGCCCGTGATGATGCCGAACAGGCCGGTCCACGAGGTCAGCAGGTGCAGGTTGTGGAAGAACGAGGTGGTGAAGGCGATCACGCCCAGCAGGGCGGTGATGCCCACCAGGGCGTTCTCGCGGGGGTGCGGGTGGCCGTCGGTGTTCAGCGTGAGGGCGGGCATGCGGTGGACGGACTGGGCCATGGGTCCCACCTCCTGGCGTGGAGACGAACGGGCAGGGATCCCGTTCCGTCCAGATTGCGGTGCTTGGGTCGCTCTCACAACCCCTATGCGTTTTGTTCGGCCGTCCGGGTGCGGGTAGGCTGTGCCGTCTGCACTGGTGTAGTTGTGCCCCCTTTGCACCCTCTTCCGGGTGACACCCGTTCCGGGTGGGGCGGGGCCGACTGTCCGACCCTGCCGTTACGGTGGGTCGGAGTCGTCACTGCTCCGGTGCCGACGCTACGCACAACCCTCCTGCCACGGAGAGACCGTGGCCGCTGAGTCCAAAGGAGGTGGGTTACTCATGCGTCACTACGAGCTGATGGTCATCCTCGACCCCTCGGTCGAGGAGCGCGCTGTCTCCCCCCTGATCGAGAGCTTCCTCGCTGTCGTCCGCAACGCCGGCGGCAAGGTGGAGAAGGTCGACACCTGGGGTCGCCGCCGTCTGGCTTACGAGATCAACAAGCAGTCCGAGGGCATCTACTCGGTCATCGACCTCAAGGCCACGCCTGAGGTCGTCAAGGAGCTCGACCGCCAGCTGGGCCTGAGCGAGTCGGTTCTGCGGACCAAGGTCCTGCGCCCGGACACCCACTGAGCCACCTCTGAGGCCTTCGGGTCTCGGGTAGCTCGCGTCCGCTGTTTCACGTGAAACAGCGGTGAACGGACATCTTCCCGAGAGGTCATCACCACCATGGCAGGCGAGACCGTCATCACCCTCGTCGGCAATCTCGTCGACGACCCCGAGCTGCGCTTCACCCCGTCGGGTGCGGCGGTCGCGAAGTTCCGCATCGCGTCCACCCCCCGCACCTTCGACCGTCAGACGAACGAGTGGAAGGACGGCGAGAGCCTCTTCCTCACGTGCAACGTCTGGCGGCAGCCGGCGGAGAACGTGGCCGAGTCGCTGCAGCGCGGCATGCGCGTCATCGTGCAGGGCCGACTGCGCCAGCGGTCTTACGAGACCAAGGAAGGCGAGAAGCGGACGGTCTTCGAGGTCGAGGTCGACGAGGTCGGCCCGAGCCTGCGCTCGGCGACCGCCAAGGTCACCCGGGCCAACCGGTCCGGCGGCCCCGGTGGCGGCTTCGGCGGCCAGCAGGGTGGCGGCCAGGGCGGTGGCAACTGGGGCGGCGGCGGTGGCGGCCAGCAGGGCGGCGGCAGCTGGGGTGGAAACTCCGGCGGCGGCCAGTCCGGCCCCTCCGACGACCCCTGGGCCTCCAGTGCCCCGTCCGGTGGAAACCAGGGCGGCGGCTGGGGTGCCCCGTCCGGTGGCAGCGGCTACTCGGAAGAGCCCCCGTTCTAAGAGCTGACAGATTTCGTGCGGCCCGGCAGCCGGCGTCCCCGGACGCCCGCCGGACCGTGAACCCCAAATGGAGCACACAATGGCGAAGCCGCCTGCTCGCAAGCCGAAGAAGAAGGTTTGCGTCTTCTGCAAGGACAAGGTCAACTACGTTGACTACAAGGACACGAACCTGCTGCGGAAGTACATCTCCGACCGCGGCAAGATCCGTGCCCGTCGGGTAACCGGCAACTGCACCCAGCACCAGCGCGACGTCGCCACGGCCGTGAAGAACAGCCGTGAGATGGCGCTGCTGCCCTACACCAGCACCGCGCGCTAAGAGAGGGTGACCGAGTAATGAAGATCATCCTCACGCACGAGGTGCCGGGTCTCGGCTCCGCCGGCGAGGTCGTCGAGGTCAAGGACGGCTACGCCCGCAACTACCTGGTCCCGCGTGGCTACGCCATCCGCTGGACCAAGGGTGGTCAGAAGGACGTCGACGCCATCCGTCGCGCCCGGAAGATCCACGCGATCCAGACCCTCGAGGCCGCCAACGAGGTCAAGGGTCAGCTCGAGGGCGTCCAGGTCAAGCTGGCCGTCCGCTCGGGCGACGCCGGCCGTCTGTTCGGCTCGGTGACCCAGGCCGACGTCGTCGAGGCCATCAAGGCCGCCGGCGGCCCGGCGGTGGACAAGCGCGCCGTCGCGATCGCCTCGCCGATCAAGACCGTGGGCTCCCACAAGGTCTCGGTCAAGCTGCACTCGGACGTCGTGGCCAACCTCGACGTCGCCGTCGTGGCTGCTGCCTGAGTTCCGTAGCGAAGGCCTGAGGGCCGGACTCCTCCGGGAGTCCGGCCCTCGGTCTTTTCCGGCGGGGCCCCGTCCTCAGCCGCGGACCGCTCCGGTGACCAGCCACTTGCCGCCGCGGGCGCGCCAGACCAGGAAGCCGGCCCGCAGCAGCATGAACAGGTTCATCGCCCACCAGAGCCCGGCCAGTCCGGTGCCGGTGGCCGGCACCGCCAGGGCCACCGGGACGAACACCGCCAGGGTGGCGAGCCCGGCCCAGGCCAGGTAGGGGCCGTCGCCGGCCCCCATCAGCACGCCGTCCAGCACGAAGACCAGGCCGGCCACCGGTTGGGTGAGCGCGAGCAGCAGCAGGGCGGTGTCCAACTGGGCCCGGACGACCGGGTCGGGCGTGAACAGCGGGACGTACAGCGGGCGGGCGAGCACCACCAGCAGGCCGAGGACCAGCCCGGAGACGATGCCCCACTCGACCATCCGCCGGGTGGCGGCCCGGGCGCCGGGGGCGTCCGAGGCGCCCAGGTAGCGGCCGATGATGGCCTGGCCGGCGATCGCGATGGCGTCCAGCGCGAAGGCCAGGAAGTTGAACAGCGCCATGGTGATCTGGTGGGCGGCCACCTGGTCGTCGCCGAGCCGGGCGGCCACCGCGGTGGCGGTCATCAGCACCGCGCGCAGGCTGATCGTCCGGACCAGCAGCGGGCCGCCGGCCCTGGCACCGGCCCGGATGCCCGCCGGGTCCGGCCGCAGCGAGGCCCCCTCCCGGCGGGCGCCGCGGACCACCACGACCAGGTAGGCGGCGGCCATCCCGGTCTGGGCGATCACGGTGCCCCAGGCCGAGCCGGCCACCCCGAGCCCGGCGCCGTACACCAGGCCGGCGTTCAGACCGATGTTGGCGGCGAAGCCCGCGACCGCCACCACCAGCGGTGTGCGGGTGTCCTGGAGGCCGCGCAGCACCCCGGTGGCGGCGAGCACCATGAGCATCGCGGGGATGCCCAGGGAGCTGATCCGCAGGTACGTCACCGCGTGCGGCGCGGCGGTCGCCGAGGCGCCCAGCGCGTCGGCCGCCCAGGAGGCCAGCAGCAGGGTGAGGAGGACCACCGGGACGGCCAGGCCCAGCGCCAGCCAGATGCCGTCGACGCCCTGCTGCACGGCGCCCCGGCGGTCCCCGGCGCCGATCCGGCGGGCGACCGCCGCGGTGGTGGCGTAGGCGAGGAAGACGAACACGCCGGTCGCGGTGGAGAGCGCGGCGGAGGCGACGCCCACCCCGGCCAGCTGGGGGGTGCCGAGGTGGCCGACGATCGCCGAGTCGGCCATCAGGAAGAGCGGTTCGGCGACGAGCGCGCCGAAGGCCGGGACGGCCAGGGCGAGGATCTCCCGGTCGTGCCGGCGGCGCGAGGGGGCCGGGGTCGGGGGCGAGGCGGTCATGGGCACCAGGCTACTCATCCACAGGTAATGGATGTAAGTGCCAGATGCCTATTACTCGAAATCCTGAGCGACGCGGTTCGCACGCTCTGTGCCCACAGCCGTTCGGAGGTGTGTGAAGAATTTCTCATACACAGGCCCGGGATGAGGTAATCCCAGGTCAACAGGTTGACGGTGGATCGATCGTCCGGTTATCCACAGGGACGTCCACAGGGGTGTCCACAGCTTTGCGGCAGTTCTCCACAGGACGGGGCCGTTCATCCACACCCCCTGTGGATAACCGCCTTGGCGCAAGGGCGTCCGGCGCCTTAGCGTGGGCCCTCCGCCCGACACTCCCGCCGCCCCCCGGCGTCCGATTTGTCGGAGCCGTGGCGTACAAAGAGGGTCGGATCCGCTCCACCCAGCCACCGGCAAGCCCGCTCCAACTTCGCACCACTCGCTGATCGGGGAACACGCGTGACCGGACCCCAGTACGACGACCACGACGCCCCGCCGCCGGAGGACGACTGGCAGACCGCCGAGGATCCCTTCCCGGTCGGCGCCTACGACGACGCCCCCTTCCCGGACGGCCCCGGCGACCGGCTGCCGGTCTCCCACAACCGCGGCGAGGGCCGTCAGGGCGGTGGCCGCGACGGCTTCCAGAAGGGCGGCAAGGGCGGCTTCCAGAAGGGTGGCAAGGGCGGCCGCCCCGAGGGCGGCTGGCAGCGCCGGGACGAGGGCGACGGCGCGGGCGGGGTGGACGGCTTCGAGCGCGTCCCGCCGCAGGACCTGGACGCCGAGAAGTCCGTCCTCGGCGGCATGCTGCTCTCCAAGGACGCCATCGCCGACGTGGTCGAGGTGCTCAAGCCGGCCGACTACTACCGGCCCGCGCACGAGATGGTCCACGGCGCGATCCTCGACCTCTACGCCCGCGGCGAGCCGGCCGACCCGATCACCGTGGCCGGCGAGCTGACCAAGCGCGGCGAGCTCCAGCGGGTCGGCGGCGCCGCGTACCTGCACACCCTGGTCAACTCCGTCCCGACGGCGGCCAACGCCGAGTACTACGCCCAGATCGTGCACGAGCGCGCGGTGCTGCGCCGACTGGTCGAGGCGGGCACCCGGATCGCCGGCATGGGCTACGCGGCCGAGGGTGACGTGGACGAGATCGTCAACGCCGCGCAGGCGGAGATCTACGCCGTCACCGAGCAGCGCACCAACGAGGACTACGCGCCGCTCGCCGACATCATGGAGGGCGCCCTCGACGAGATCGAGGCGATCGGCTCCCGGCAGGGCCAGATGTCCGGCGTGCCGACCGGCTTCGCCGACTTCGACCAGCTCACCAACGGGCTGCACCCGGGCCAGATGATCGTCATCGCGGCCCGCCCCGCGATGGGCAAGTCCACGCTCGCGCTGGACTTCGCGCGGGCCTGTTCGATCCACCACAAGCTGCCGAGCGTGATCTTCTCGCTCGAAATGGGCCGCAACGAGATCGCCATGCGCCTGCTCTCCGCCGAGGCCCGGGTGGCGCTGCACCACATGCGCTCCGGGAACATGACGGACGACGACTGGACCCGGGTCGCCCGCCGGATGCCGGACGTCAGCGAGGCGCCGCTGTTCATCGACGACTCGCCGAACCTGTCGATGATGGAGATCCGCGCCAAGTGCCGCCGGCTGAAGCAGCGCAACGACATCAAGCTGATCGTCATCGACTACCTCCAGCTGATGCAGTCCGGCGGCTCCCGGCGGGCCGAGAACCGTCAGCAGGAGGTCTCGGACATGTCCCGAAACCTCAAGCTGCTGGCCAAGGAGCTGGAAGTCCCGGTCATCGCGCTCTCCCAGCTGAACCGTGGCCCCGAGCAGCGCACCGACAAGCGGCCGATGGTCTCGGACCTCCGCGAGTCCGGCTCGATCGAGCAGGACGCCGACATGGTCATCCTGCTGCACCGCGAGGACGCCTACGAGAAGGAGTCGCCGCGCGCGGGCGAGGCCGACCTGATCGTCGCCAAGCACCGTAACGGTCCGACCGCGACCATCACGGTGGCCTTCCAGGGCCACTACTCGCGCTTCGTCGACATGACCCGGGACTGAGCCCGGCCCCGGCCCCGGCGTCGGGAGCGGGGCCGGGGGAGTCAGACGGTGACGGTGGCGCGGAAGAGCGTGCTGCCGGAGCCGGAGAGCCGGGTCGGGGCGCCGGTGGCGGGGAGGAAGGCGGACTGGCCGCGGGCCAGGTCCAGCACGGTGCCGTCGGCGGCGGTCAGACGGGCGCCGCCCTCGGTGCAGAGCAGGATCTGCGGGGTGCGGCCGTCGATCTCGCGCGCGGCGCCGTCCAGCACGAAGCGGGACAGCCGGAACTCGTCGATCGGGACGGGGTAGAGCTCCTCGCCCGGGGTGCCCTCGACCGGGGCCGGTTCCAGCAGCTCGGGGGCGCCGGCCGCGAAGACCATGACCTCCAGCAGCTCCGGCACGTCGATGTGCTTCGGGGTGAGGCCGGCCCGCAGCACGTTGTCGGAGTTGGCCTGGAGCTCGACGCAGACGCCGGACAGGTAGGCGTGCGGCACCCCGGCGCCCAGGTAGAGCGCCTGGCCGGCCCGCAGCCGGACGTGGTTGAGCAGCATGCCGGCGATCACGCCGCGGTCGTCCGGGAAGTCCTCGGCGATCCGGGCGTACGGGGCGTACTCCCCGTCGGGGTCGGTCGCCGCCAGCACCTCGACGGTTTGCCGGACGGTCTCCCCGTCCAGCGCGAGGGCGGCGGTCAGGGCGCCGCGCAGCGCCTCGGACTCTCCCCCGGCCTTCGGCTGGGAGGTGCCCCCACCGGCGGCCAGCCGATCGATCACCGGGGCGAGCCCGGGCACCGCGAGTCCGGCCAGCAGCCGGGCCGCGTCGGCGGGCCGGCGGAAGCCGCACAGGCCCTCGAACTCGCCCAGGGCGCAGACCATTTCGGGCTTGTGGTTGGCGTCCCGGTAGTTGCGCTCGGGGGCGTCCTGGGGGATGCCGAGGGCGTTCTCGGCGGCGAAGCCGGCCCGGGCCTGGTCGAGCGTGGGGTGGGCCTGGATGGACAGCGGGATGCCCGCGGCCAGCACCTTGAAGAGGAACGGCAGGGCCGGGCCGAACCTGGCCACGCTCGCCGCGCCCAGCTCGCCCTCGGGGTCGGCCGCGATCAGCTCGTCCAGTCGGCGCGGACCCTCGCCGCGGTCGGCGTGCGACGGGGCACCGGGGTGGGCGCCCATCCACAGCTCGGCCTGCGGCTCACCGGTCGGCCGCTGCCCGAGCAGCTCGGGCAGGGCGGTGAGCGACCCCCAGGCGTACGGGCGGACGGTGTTGACGAGCCTGTCCATGCGCGCGGTCCTACTCCTTCGCTGTCTGGGCGGCCCCGGACGTCCCGAGTCCGGATCGCCGGGGCGGGCCCGGTGGAGCGGGCTGTCCGGGCACGGGCAAGGGAAACGACCCTAGCCGACCGGTGTCACCCACAGGGAAACGGCGGGCGTCCGGTGGGAGTGCCGCGGTCGGACCGGCGGTTCCCGGCGCGGTAGTAGGATGCCAGGACGCAGTAGCCTCCGCCCTGCGTGCGATTCGCCACCGAGGTCCACCCCGGCCGGGTGGTGCCGGCGGAGCCGCGTTCCAGAGTGCGGGCGCCGGTGTCCCGGACACCCCCGCCATCGGCCGAGAGGTTTGTACGTGACCGTGAACCAGCAGAGTTTTGCTGATCTCGGCAAGGTCCTGGTGATCATCCCGACCTACAACGAGGCGGAGAACGTCGAGCGGATCGTCGGCCGGGTCCGTGCCGCCGTGCCCGAGGCGCACGTGCTGGTCGCCGACGACAACAGCCCCGACGGCACCGGCGAGCTGGCGGACAAGCTGGCGGTCGAGGACGAGCACGTCCACGTCATGCACCGCAAGGGCAAGGAGGGCCTGGGCGCCGCCTACCTCGCGGGCTTCCGCTGGGGCATCGACAACGGCTACGACGTCCTGGTCGAGATGGACGCGGACGGCTCGCACCAGCCCGAGGAACTGGACCGGCTGCTGGCCGCGCTGCGCGGCGCCGACCTGGTGCTGGGCTCGCGCTGGGTGCCGGGCGGCCGGGTGGTCAACTGGCCGAAGTCGCGGCTGCTGCTCTCGCGCGGCGGCTCGACCTACTCGCGGCTGATGCTGGGCGTGCCGATCCGGGACGTCACCGGCGGCTACCGGGCGTTCCGCAAGGAGACCCTGCTGGGCCTGGGCATGGACGAGGTCGCCTCGGCCGGGTACTGCTTCCAGGTCGACCTGGCCTGGCGCACGGTGAAGGCCGGCTTCAAGGTCGCCGAGGTGCCGATCACCTTCGTCGAGCGCGAACTCGGGGCGTCCAAGATGAGCCGCAGCATCGTGGTCGAGGCGCTGTGGCGGGTGACCACCTGGGGCGTCACCGACCGGCTGGCGCGACTGCGCGGCGCCGCCGCCACGCGCTGACGACCGAACTCCCACGCACGGTGTGACGTGCACCGGAAGGCGCGCCCCGCCGGGCGCGCCTTCCGCGCATTCGGCCGCCCGTGCTCCCATGCTGTAGGGCGCAGGAAATCCGACCGCCGACCAGAGGGAGCAGCCCGTGACGACGTCCCCGCCCGAGGAGAGCGCCGGCGCGGGTGCCGAGCCGCCGGAGTCCGGGCAGCCGGTCCGGCCGCTGGAGGTCGCCGTCTTCACCGGTCCCGAGTCGGCCTTCTTCGCCACCTCCACGCTGATCCTCGGCGAGCGGACGGCGATCCTGGTGGACGCCCAGCTCACCCGCAGCGCCGGTCGCGAGCTGGCGGAGTGGGTCGCCGGCAAGGGCAGACGGCTGCTCGCCGTCGTGGTCACCCACCAGCACCCGGACCACTACTTCGGCGCCGAGGAGGTGCTGCGGCTCTTCCCCGAGGCGCAGCTGCTGGCCGCCCCGGCCGTGGTCGAGGGCATCCGGCGGACCGTCGCCGCGAAGGTCGCGCAGTGGAAGCCGGTGTACGGCGACGACGTCCCGGACCACCCGCTGATCCCCGCCCCGCTGCTGCCGCAGCCGCTGATGCTGGACCGCCAGGTGATCCCGGTGCTGCTGCTCGGCCAGGCCGACTGCGGGGACTCCACGGTCGTCCACGTGCCGAGCATCCGCACCGTGATCGCCGGGGACTTCGTCCACAACGGCACCCACGTCTGGACCGCCGACACCACCCCGGCCCAGCGCACCACCTGGGGGCACAACCTCGGCCGGATCGCCGACCTCGGCGCGGAGCGGGTGATCGCCGGCCACCGGGCCCCGGACCAGGGCGACGACGCCGCCCGGGTGCTCGCCTTCACCGGCGAGTACCTCCAGGACTTCGACCGGCTGCTGGCCGCGCACCCGGACGACCCGGAGGCGCTGGTCACGGCGATGAACGAGCGCTACGGGGAGCTGACCCTGCCGTCCTTCCTGGAGCTGGGCGCGCGGGCCAACACCGCGCGCACGGCCGAGGACACCGTCGAGGCCGAACTCGTCGCCGAGCCCGAGGAGGGCCCGGAGGGCGAGGAGGGCCGGGACGCCGCGGGGCGGTAGGGCCAGGGGCGGATACTGGCCGCATGACGCCGTACGACGTGATCGTCCCGGCGGGCGGGGCCGCCCGGCGCCTCGGCGGGGCCGACAAGCCGGGGCTGACGGTGGGCGGGACCACCCTGCTCGACCGGGTGCTCGCCGCCTGCGCGGGCGCCCGCACCACCGTGGTGGTGGGCCCGGCCCGGCCGAGCGGGCGGGCCGGCGTCCGCTGGACCAGGGAGCAGCCGCCCGGCGGCGGGCCGGTGGCCGCCGTCGCGGCCGGGCTCGACCTGGTCACCGCGGACGTCGTGCTGCTGCTCGCCGCCGACCTGCCGTTCCTGGACCGGCGGACGGCGGAACGGCTGGTCACCGCGCTCGACGAGGCCGGTGCGCCCGCGGACCGCGCGGTGCTGGTCGACGCGGGCGGCCGGGACCAGCCGCTCGCCGCCGCCTACCGGACCGCGGCACTGCGCGCCGCGCTGGCCGATCTCGGCGACCCGGCCGGTAGGCCGCTGCGCCGGCTGGTCGGCGGGCTGCGCGGGCCGCGGGTGGCCGACACCGACGGCGTCGCCCACGACTGCGACACCTGGGAGGACCTGGAACGGGCCCGCGAGCGCGACCGGAGCTGAACCTCACCGGTCGCCGCTCACCGGTCGTGCCGCCGGGGTGTGAGCGAAACGACGCGCGCCGCACACGGGGCGAACACCTCGGTGAAACCGCCGATCGGGCAGCATGGGCGCATGGAGCGCACGCTGGATGACTGGATCGCCGAGGTCAAGGCCGACCTGGGCATCGACCTGGACGTCGACGTCCGTGGTCTGCTCGACACGGCCCGGGTGGTCGCGCACGGGGTGGACCGGCCGGCCGCGCCGCTGACCGCCTTCCTGATCGGCTACGCGGCCGCCCATCGGGGCGGCGGGGCGCAGGCCGTCGCCGAGGCGGCCCGGCGGGCCGAGGCCCTCGTCGAGGGCTGGGGCACCGCCGGCCGGCCGGGTGAGTCGTGAGCGCGGTCGGCCAGGCCACCGTGACCGCACCGTCCACCGGCCCCGGCGTGCTGAGCTGGTCCCGGGCCCGCGAGACCGCGCGCCGGGCCGGGCTGCACCCGCTGCCCGGGGTCGCGGTCCCGCTGGCCGAGGCGCTCGGCCGCACCCTCGCCGAGCCGCTCGGCGCGCTGACCGACCTGCCCGCCTTCGACACCTCCGCGATGGACGGCTGGGCGGTCGCCGGTCCCGGCCCGTGGCGGGTCGCCGGCCGGGTGCTGGCCGGACGGTCCGATCCGGCGCCGTTGGCCGACGGCACCGCCGTGGAGATCGCCACCGGTGCCCAACTGCCGCCCGGCGCCACCGCCGTACTGCGCCGTGAGCACGGGCGGACGGGCGGCGCGCTGCTGCATGACAGCGGCCCGCGGCCGCTGGGCACCGGCCAGGACGTCCGCCCGCGCGGCCAGGAGTGCCGCCGGGGCGAGGAGTTGCTGCCGTCCGGCACCACGGTCGGGCCGGTCGTGCTCGGCCTGGCCGCCGCCTGCGGCCACGACGGACTGTCCGTGCACCGCCGTCCCGAGGTCCAACTGCTCGTCCTGGGCGACGAGTTGCTCACCGCCGGGGTGCCCGCTCCCGGGCTGGTCCGGGACGCCCTCGGGCCGCTGCTGCCGCCCTGGCTGCGGGCCGCCGGCGCCGAGCCGGCCGAAGTCGGCTACGTCCGGGACGACTTCGGGCTGCTCCGGGACGCGCTGCGGCACTCCACCGCCGACCTCGTGGTCACCACCGGCGGGACGGCCGCCGGGCCGGTCGACTTCCTGCACCGGGCGCTCGCCGAGGCCGGTGGCCGACTGCTGGTGGACGGCGTCGCCGTCCGGCCGGGGCACCCGATGCTGCTGGCCGAACTCCCCGGCGGCCGTCACCTGGTGGGCCTGCCGGGCAACCCGCTGGCCGCCGTCGCAGGGATGGTGACCCTCGTCCTGCCGCTGCTGCACGCCCGCGGCGGGCGGCCGGCCGGCGCCCCCGTCCTCGCACCGGTCGCGGCCGACCTGCACGGGCACCGTACGGACACCCGGCTCCAGCCGGTCCGGCGGACCGCCGAGGGCGTCCTGCCGCTGGACTTCGACGGGCCGGCGATGCTGCGCGGGCTCGCCCGGGCGGAGGCGCTGGCCGTGGTGCCGCCCGGCGGGGCGGGCGCGGGGCAGACGGTCGAACTGCTGGAGGTGCCGTGAGCGAGCGGTGGGGGTACCCCCGGCCGGAGGCCGGGGGAGAGGGGACCATCACGAGGTACGCGTCGGGAGAAGCGGCGGCCGGGCAGCGCGAGGTGGGCGCATGAGCCGACTTCGACGCACGATGGCGCCCGGCACCGAGCCGTGGGCGGACGCCGGGATCGTGCTGCCCGTCCGACGGGCCGCGCCCGCCGTCCGGCAGGTCGGCTCCCGGCTGCTGCTGGCGCTCGCCGTCCTGGTCGCCACCTCGTTCATCGTCTACCTCGACCGGGACGGCTACAACGACAACGCCGGTGGCGAACTCAGCTTCCTGGACGCGGCCTACTACGCCACGGTGACGCTCTCCACCACCGGGTACGGCGACATCACCCCGTTCAGCGACAGCGCCCGGCTCACCAACATCTTCGTGATCACCCCGCTGCGCGTGGTGTTCCTGATCATCCTGGTCGGCACCACCCTGGAGGTGCTCACCGAACGGACCCGCCTGCAATGGCGGTTGAACCGCTGGAGGTCCACCGTGCGCGAGCACACCGTCGTCATCGGCTACGGGACGAAGGGTCGCAGCGCCGTCGACACCCTGCTCGGACAGGGGGTGAAGAAGGAGGACATCGTCGTCGTCGACCCGCAGCGCAAGGTGATCGACCAGGCCGCCCAGCACGGCCTGGTCGGGGTGGTCGGCGACGCCACCCGCACCGACACCCTGGTGCGGGCCGCGCTGCCCACCGCCGCGCGGGTGGTGGTCGCACCGGAGCGGGACGACACCGCCGTACTGATCACGCTGACGGCCCGGCAGTTGAACAAGGCCGCCACCGTGGTCGCCGCCGTCCGGGAGGACGAGAACGCGCCGCTGCTGCGGCAGAGCGGCGCCGACGTCGTGGTGACCAGCTCCAGTTCGGCCGGCCGCCTGCTCGGGCTGTCGATGCTCAGCCCGCACGCCGGGGCGGTGATGGAGGACCTGCTGACGTACGGCAACGGGCTGGACGTGGTGGAGCGTCCGGTCACCCGGGCCGAGGCCGGGCACAGCCCGCGCGCGTGCGACGACCTGGTGGTCGCGGTGGTCCGGGGCCGACGGGTGCTCAACTACACCGAGCCGGAGGCCGCCGTGCTCCAGCTCACCGACCGGGTCATCGTCATCAAGTCCAGCGGAGTCGCGCCGACCGGCTGAGCCGCGCCGTGCAACCGCCCCGGACCGCAGTAGGTTCGGGGCATGCATGCGATGACGATTCCCGTACCCGGTGGTCCCGAGGCACTGGTCTGGGCCGAGGTGCCCGACCCGGTGCCCGCCGAGGGCGAGGTCCTGGTCGAGGTGGCGGCCACCGCCGTCAACCGTGCCGACCTCCTCCAGCGGCAGGGCTTCTACAACCCGCCGCCCGGTGCCTCGCCCTACCCGGGGCTGGAGTGCGCCGGGCGGATCGTCGCGCTCGGGCCCGGGGTGTCCGGCTGGGCGGTCGGCGACGAGGTGTGCGCGCTGCTGGCCGGCGGCGGCTACGCGCAGCGGGTCGCGGTGCCGACCGGGCAGCTGCTGCCGCTGCCCGCGGGGCTGTCCGTCGAGGAGGCCGCGGCGCTGCCCGAGGTGGCCTGCACGGTGTGGTCCAACGTCTTCCTCACCGCGCACCTGCGGCCCGGCGAGACGGTGCTGCTGCACGGTGGCGCGAGCGGGATCGGGACCATGGCGATCCAGCTGGCCAAGGCGGTCGGCGCGCGGGTCGCGGTCACCGCGGGCAGCCGGGAGAAGCTGGCGCGGTGCGCCGAGCTGGGCGCGGACATCCTGATCGACTACCGCGAGCAGGACTTCGTCGAGGCGCTCCGGGAGGCCACCGGCGGCGCCGGGGCGGACGTGATCCTGGACATCATGGGCGCCAGGTACCTCCAGCGGAACGTGGAGGCGCTGGCGGTCAACGGGCGGCTGGTGGTCATCGGCCTCCAGGGCGGGGTGAAGGGCGAACTCGACCTCAACGCGCTGCTGCGCAAGCGCGGGGCGGTGATCGCCACCAACCTGCGCGGGCGCCCGCTGGCGGAGAAGGCGGCGATCGTGGCGGCCGTGCGGGAGCACGTGTGGCCGCTGGTCGAGTCCGGGGTGGTGCGGCCGGTCCTGGACCGGGTGCTCCCGCTGGCGGAGGTGGCCGAGGCGCACCGGGTGCTGGAGCGCGGGGAGCAGGTCGGGAAGGTCGTGCTGCGGGCCTGAGCGGGGGAGGTCCGGGGGAGGTCCAGGGGAGGTTCGGGGGAGGTCCGGGGGCGGCGCGGACGGCGGCGGAAAGGGCGTGAATTGCCCGAAATGCCGTAACGATCGGGGCGTGCGAGTCTGGTCCGGAGCAGTCCCGCCGCCGATCCCGCCCCCGGGCGCCGTCGGCCGTCGGAAGGACTCCGACCGTGGCCGCATCACCGCACGCACCGCTCGGGCCACTGCCCGTGGCGCCGCACCACCGTCGTACTTCCCGCCGCTCCCCCGGCCGCGCCCAGCGGCTGTTCGCGGCGGCCGTGCTGGGGCTCACCCTCCCGCTGGCCGCCGCCTCCGCGGCCGTCGCGCTGCCTTCGCCGGCGGCCCTGACGCTGCCGACGGTCCTGCCCTCGCCGGAGGCGGGGACGGACGCCGAGCCGGGCGCCCCCGGGCCGGCGGCCGCGCCGCCGCGGCGGCCGGTGCCGCATCCGCACCCGCACGGCGCCCGCGGGTGGGTCCGCCGGCACCACCCGGCCTCGCTGCCCGAGCGCTCCGACGCCGCCGTGGAACGGGCCAGGGGACAGGCCAGGGAGCAGGCCCCCGAGCGGGTGCCGGAGCAGGCGCCGGACCAAGCCGTCGAGCTGGGGCCGGAGCAGAGCGTCGAGCAGGGCGTCGAACAGGCTCCCGAGCAGGTCCCCGAGCAGGCCCCGGAGCAGGCCCCGGAGCTGGTCGCCGAGGCGGAGCAGCCGGAGGCCGACGGGGGCGCCGCGGAGACCGGGACACCCGGCGACACCGCCGCCGTCCCGGTCCCGGCCGCTCCGGACGCCGGCGCGGCGGCCACGGGGCAGCCGGTCGCCGCCGTCGCCGCCGTGCCCGCGATCTTCCCGGCCCACTGGCAGGACGCCTCCACCACCCAGCTCCCGCTGGGCGTCGGCCTGGGCCTGATCGGCTGCGGCCTGGGACTGGTCGGCCTGCGGCTGCGCAAGGGCTGAGGCCCGGGACGGCCCCGCGCCGGGTGCGGCACGCCCGGCGCGGGGCCGGGTTGTCGGCGGCTGCGGTTCGGCGGGCGGGGGCCGGCCGGGCCGGGCGCCGTCGGCGGTCGGCGGGTGGACGGTCGGCGGACGCGGTGCGGGAACTGAGTATCCGTACGGATACCCGCGCGGCGCCCGGCGGCGTACCGTCGTCAGGGGTGGCGCAGGACGCCGGGACGACCGGGGGCTTCCGCCCGGCCAACCCCAGTGAGAGAGAATGTTGTTCATGACGAATCCGATGAACGAGCGCCCGTCGCAGGAGCCCTTGCGGGCCGCCGGCGGGCAGTCGCAGGACGGCCAGAAGGTGCTGATCGTCGGACCGGACGGGATGCCCGTGGGCCAGGGGTTCGGCGGCCCGGTGGGGGAGGGGGAGCACGAGGGCGACATGCCACGCGAGCTCCCGGTGACCGAGATGGTCGAGCAGCCCGCCAAGGTCATGCGCATCGGCAGCATGATCAAGCAGCTGCTGGAGGAGGTCCGGGCGGCGCCTCTGGACGAGGCGAGCCGGGCCCGGCTGAAGGACATCCACGCGAGTTCGATCAAGGAACTCGAACTCGGTCTGGCCCCGGAGCTGGTCGCCGAGCTGGAGCGGCTGTCGCTGCCCTTCACCGAGGACTCCATCCCGACCGAGGCCGAGCTGCGGATCGCCCAGGCCCAGCTGGTCGGCTGGCTGGAGGGCCTGTTCCACGGCATCCAGACCGCGCTGTTCGCGCAGCAGATGGCGGCGCGGGCCCAGCTGGAGCAGATGCGGCGGGCGCTGCCGCCCGGCCTGCACAGCGGCGAGCCGGACGAGGACGAGCCGGGCCAGGGCCGCGGCATCCGCTCCGGTCCCTACCTGTAGTCGCATCCGGCCCCACCCCGGCGACAGGTGCCTCCGGTCCGCGTCCGGACCGGACGTACCGCGACGGTCCGCCCCCGGTCCCGGCCGTCGGGACCGGGGGCCGGCGGCCGGGGAGCGGGCCCGGCCCTGGACCGATCACCGTCGGCGCGAGCCGATACCCTGGCCCCTGTCGCCGGCCGGTGGAACCGCCGCGGCAGGGGCCCGCCAGGTCAGCGGGCAGGGCCACCACGCACGGACGAGACCGAACGTCAGGCTGCGGCGAGCACGGCCGCGCCGAGGGGGAGCAGAGGACCATGAGCGAGCACGGCAACGCGGCGGTCGAGGGCTTCTCCCTGGGCAACGGCCGCTATGTGCTGCAGCGGCTGCTGGGCGAGGGCGGCATGGCCTCCGTGCACCTCGCCCACGACCGCGTGCTGGACCGGCAGGTCGCGCTGAAGAGCATGCACAGCGAGCTGGGCCGGGACGACTCGTTCAAGGAGCGGTTCCGCCGCGAGGCCCAGGCCGTGGCGCGGCTGGAGCACCCGAACATCGTCACGGTGTACGACAGCGGCGAGGACGTCGCCCCGGACGGTTCCAGCACGCCGTACATCGTCATGCAGCTGATCGACGGCATGGGCCTGCGCGACGCGATCAACGAGGCGATCGGCCAGTACGGCGCGATGCCGGCCGAGCAGGCCCTGAAGGTCACCGTCGGCGTGCTGAACGCGCTGGAGGCCTCGCACGACATGGGCCTGGTGCACCGCGACATCAAGCCCGGCAACGTCATGTTCGACCGCAAGGGCAACGTCAAGGTCATGGACTTCGGCATCGCCCGCGCGCTGGAATCCGGCGTCACGTCGATGACCCAGACCGGCATGGTGGTCGGCACCCCGCAGTACCTCTCGCCCGAGCAGGCGCTCGGCAAGCCGGTGGACGCCCGCTCCGACCTGTACTCGGTCGGCGTGATGCTCTTCGAGATGATCACCGGGCAGCTGGTCTTCGACGGCGACTCGGCGTTCTCGATCGCCTACAAGCACGTCCAGGAGGAGCCGCCGGCCCCCTCCACCCTCAACCGCTCGGTCACCCCCGAGGTGGACGCGTTCGTCGCCCAGGCGCTGCGCAAGGACCCGGCGCACCGGTTCCAGAGCGCGGCGGCGATGCGGGACGAGGCGGAGCGGCTGATCGCGTCCGCCAAGGGCGGCGACAACGGGCACAGGCTGCAGGCCAGCACCCCGCTGGTGATCAACGAGGGCCCGCGCTCGGTGCACGCCGCCCCGCAGGCTCCGCAGACGCCGCAGACGCCGCACCCGCAGTTCCTCCAGCAGCCGCCGCAGCCGCAGTACCAGACCCCGCCGCCGGCCTACCGGACGCCGCACCCGCAGGCTCCGCAGGCCCCGCAGACGCCGCACCCGCAGGCTCCGCAGGCCCCGCAGACGCCGCACCCGCAGTTCCTCCAGCAGCCGCCGCAGCCGCAGTACCAGACCCCGCCGCCGGCGTACCAGACGCCGCACCCGCAGGCTCCGCAGACGCCGCACCCGCAGTTCCTCCAGCAGCCGCCGCAGGCGCACACCCCGCCGCCGCAGCCGATGCCGCCGTACCAGCAGCCGAAGGCGCCCAGCGGCGGCGGTGGCTGCTCGACGGCCGTGGTCGTGATCGGGATCATCGTCGGCGTGCTGGTGCTCGCGGGCATCATCATCGCGATCGTGGTCAACAAGGCGAACGAGAGGTCCGGCGGCAAGCTCGGCCACGCGGACCGCCCCGCCAACGTGCTGGTCCTCGACCTCCCCGCCGACCGGATTGGCCTGCTCTGACGGTTTACGGCCGGTTGGGGGGTGCCGCGTCCGCCCGCCGGAGGCGGTAGCGTTCGGGGATACGAAAGCGACAGGGCACCGCGATCCGAGCGAACGCCCGGGGCGAGGAGCGATGGCACAGACGCAGCAGCCGGACGACGACGCGGGTGTCCGAGCGGTCGGCCGGACCGGCGGAACCCCGAGGATTCCCGAGCCCGGCGCCGAGGCGCCGACCTCGGCGCTGCCGCCGGTCACCGCGGGCGGCCCGCAGACCCCGGGCCGCGGCACAGCCGTGCCGCTGAGCACCGTCGGCGACGGCCGCTACCGGCTGACCCACCGGCTCGGACGCGGCGGCATGGCCGAGGTGTTCGCCGCCGAGGACGTGCGGCTCGGCCGCACCGTCGCGGTCAAGTTGCTGCGTGGCGAACTGGCCCAGGACGACGTCGCCCGGCTGCGCTTCACCCGTGAGGCACACGCCGTCGCGGCGCTCAACCACCACTCGATCGTCTCGGTCTACGACACCGGCGAGGAGTACGTCGGGGACGAGTCCACGCCGTACATCGTGATGGAGCTGGTCGAGGGCCGCACCGTCCGCGAGCTGCTGGCGGACGAGGAGGCGCCGCCGGTCGACCAGGCGCTGATCATCATCGCCGGGGTGCTGGAGGCGCTCGCCTACAGCCACCGCAACGGCATCGTCCACCGGGACATCAAGCCCGCCAACGTGATCATCACCAACACCGGCGCGGTCAAGGTGATGGACTTCGGCATCGCCCGGGCGCTGACCGGTGGGGCCACCACGATGACCCAGACCGGCATGGTCATGGGCACCCCGCAGTACCTCTCGCCCGAGCAGGCGCTCGGCAAGCCGGTCGACCACCGCTCGGACCTGTACGCGGCCGGCTGCATGCTGTACGAGCTGCTCACGCTGCGCCCGCCGTTCACCGGCGACACGCCGCTGTCGGTGGTCTACCAGCACGTCCAGGACCCGCCGATGCCGCCCTCGCAGGCCAACGGCCGGGTGCCGACCGGGCTCGACCCGCTGGTGCTGCGCTCGCTCGCCAAGAACCCGGACGACCGCTTCCAGGACGCCGACGAGTTCCGCGCCCACCTGCAGCACGCCCTGCGCGAGATGCACGGCGCGGCCGGGGACGGCTGGGTCGGCGCCACCTCGGGCGACACCGGCGCGACCCAGGTGCTGCGGCCGGACCAGACCGCGGCCACCGCGGCCTTCGGCGCGGTGCGCCCGGGCGACCAGACCTCCGTGCTGCCGTACTCCACGGGCGGCCCGCACACCCCCTCCTCGCCCTACCCGGCGGCCGGCGCCCCGTACGGCGGCGCCCCGTACCGTGGCGGCGCGGACGAGGCCGGGGACGGACCTGTCCGGCGGCGCGGGCCGTGGGCCTGGGTGGCCGGCGCGATCGCCGTGCTGGTCGCGGCCGGTGCGGGCATCGCGTTCGCGATCAGCGGCGACAAGACCGACCACGAGGTGTCCCCGACGCAGCCCCCGGCGGTCACCAGCACGGAGCCGAGCGCGCCCGCCCAGAGCGGCCTGACCACCCCGCCGGCCTCGGTCTCCGGCAGCAAGAAGCCGCAGGCCCCGACCGACCCCGGCAACAACAACGGGAACAACACCGGCAACAACGGCAACAACATGTCGCCGTCGCCGAGCACCGGCAAGCACGGCACGCCGACCCCGACGCAGACCACGCCCCCCAGCCACAGCGCGACCGGGAGCGCGCCGGCCACGACGGCGCCGCCGGCGACGACGCCGCCGGCGACCTCGGGCGCCGGCACGGGGACGGCGAAGCCGCCCGTGGACCCGAAGCCGCCGGTGGACCCGAAGCCGACGACCCCCTGACGCGGTCAGTTGGCGAAGGCGTCCAGGACCTGTTCGTACTCCTGGCACCACCACGCCAGCTGTCCCGCGGAGGCGGGGTAGAGCGGGTCGGCCCGGTGGTCGGCCCGCTGGTAGCGCCACTGCAGCATCCAGAAGTCGTTCAGCCGCTCCCACCAGACCCGGTGGACGGCGGCGGCCAGCTGCTCGGCGGTGGCGGCGCCGGAGCCCCGGTAGGCCTGTGAGTAGCGGCGGACCCGGACCAGGTCGAGGACGCCGGACGAGCGGTCGTTGAAGAGCAGCGTGGCGGCCCGGACGGCCTCCTCGGCGCGTGGCTGCGGGCCGAGCTTGTCCCAGTCCAGGACGGCCGCCACCCGGCCGCCCCGCGGGCCGTCGTCGTAGAGCAGGTTGAGGCCGTGGAAGTCGCCGTGGGTCCAGCCGGTGGGCGGTGCGGCCTCCGGGGCGGGGCGGCGGTGGGCGTGCTCGGCGAGCAGATCCAGCCGTTCCGTGAGCCGTTCCACCACCAGGGCGTCCAACTCCCCGGCCGGGTGGTGCTCCCGGGCGCGGGAGCGCAGGTCGCGGGCGAGCTCGGCGCTGTCGACGGGGTCGGCGCTGCGGTAGCCGGCGGGTTGTTCGATGGGGGCGCAGACGTCGTCGAGCGCGCCGTGCAGCCGGCCGAGCAGCGCGCCGAGCGCGTCGCACTGCGACGGGTCGAGCTCGTCGCCGTGCCGGTGCCGGCCGTCGACCCAGGGGAACAGCGCGAACAGCCGGCCGCCGCAGGAGGCCACCGTGCCGGACCGTCCGGCGCAGGCCAGCGGGGGTGCGACGGGCAGTCCGAGGGTGTTCAGCGCGGCCATCGCGCGGTGGTGGGCGAGGATCTTCGGACGGCCGGCGGTGGCGGAGTCGACGTAGCACTTCAGGAAGTACGGACCGGCCTCGGTGGTGACCAGGTACCCCCGGTTCAGCAGGCCCTCGGCGACGGGTTCGGCGGTCAGCAGCCGGCCCACCCGGTAGCGGGCCAGGACCTCGGCGAGCGCGTCCGGCGGGACGGGTGGACTGAGGGTTCCCATCGGCGGTGCGGAGATGTCGGGGCGGGCCGGTGCGCAGGCGAGGGTCTGGCTGAAAGTCACGTGCAGAGGTTATGGCCCCCTTGCGGGGGCCCTTGACAAACCGTCAACTCTGTGCAGCCGTCCGGTCAGTACTGGTGGTCGGCCTGGTGCCGCGCCACGAAGGCGGCCGCCTGGGTGCGCCGCTCCATGCCCATCTTGGCGAGCAGACTCGAGACGTAGTTCTTCACCGTCTTCTCGGCCAGGTGCAACTCGTTGCCGATCTGACGATTTGTCATACCTTCGCCGATCAGATCGAGGATCCGCCGTTCCTGCTTGGTGAGTTGGGAGAGCCGCTCGTCCTCCTTCTCCCCGCCGTCGCGCAGCCGGGCGAGCACCCTGCTGGTGGCGACCGGGTCGAGCAGCGAGCGGCCGGCCGCGACGTCCCGGACGGCGGTGATCAGGTCGGTGCCGCGGATCGCCTTCAGCACGTAGCCGGAGGCGCCGGCCATGATCGAGTCGAACAGCGCCTCGTCGTCCGAGAACGAGGTCAGCATCAGGCACTTGATCTCCGGCAACTTGGACCGGATCTCGCGGCAGACCTCGACCCCGTTGCCGTCCGGCAGCCGGACGTCGAGCACCGCCACGTCCGGGTGGACCGCCGGGATCCGGGTGAGCGCCTCGGCGGCCGTGCCGGCCTCGCCGACCACCTCGATGTCGTCCTCGACCGAGAGTAGATCGTGCACGCCCCGCCGGACGACCTCGTGATCGTCGAGCAGGAATACCCTGATTTGTCCGTTATCAGTCACGTCCAAAGCCTCCCATATCACCGTACGAAAGACCTATCGTCCGGATCCCCGTACCGACGCGATCCGGCCAGGGCCGTCCAAAACCGATACCGAGAACCCCCTTACGCACGGGCGTCTGCCCGGATAACGTGCGCTGGTGTCCTGAAGGCGCTCGAATTGAGAGCTGCGTCACGCCGACCGTCACCCCCACCCTTCCGACGGCGAGCCGACCGCGGCACCCTCGGGGTTGTAGACCCTGAACAAGTAGGACGTCCTAGCGCAAGCGCGCCGAGGGCGGACGCTGGGTAACGTTCTCGTGCGGGACGCCGTCGGAACAGGATCACCACCTGCCCCGCAGTGGGAGCGCACACCCACGCGCGCCCCGCGAGGCGGTGACCGGACCGGTCACCGGCGACCCCGGGCGGCTGGACAGACCGAGGAGTGAACGTGACCGTCAAAAGCACGGCGAGGGCTCGCAAGAAGGCGGCCCCCGGCGTCCCTGACACCCTCCGTGGCAAGGGCAAGGACGCCCAGCCGGAGCTCGTCCAGCTGCTCACGCCGGAAGGCGAGCGGGTCGAGAACCCGGACTATCCCCTCACCACCACTCCCGAGGAGCTGCGCGCCCTCTACCGCGACCTGGTGCTGGTGCGCCGGTTCGACGCGGAGGCCACCGCGCTCCAGCGCCAGGGCGAGCTGGGCCTGTGGGCCTCGCTGCTCGGCCAGGAGGCCGCCCAGGTCGGCTCCGGCCGCGCGATGCGCCCCGGCGACTACGCCTTCCCCACGTACCGCGAGCACGGCGTGGCCTGGTGCCGCGACGTCGACCCGCTGAACCTGCTCGGCATGTTCCGCGGTGTGAACCACGGTGGCTGGGACCCGAACGAGAAGAACTTCCACCTGTACACCATCGTGATCGGCGCGCAGGCCCTGCACGCCACCGGTTACGCGATGGGCATCACCAAGGACGGCGCCGACGACGCGGTGATCGCGTACTTCGGCGACGGCGCCTCCAGCCAGGGCGACGTCAACGAGGCCTTCACCTTCGCCTCGGTCTACAACGCGCCGGTGGTCTTCTTCTGCCAGAACAACCAGTGGGCGATCTCCGAGCCCACCACCACCCAGACCAGGATCCCGCTGTACCGCCGCGCCTCCGGCTTCGGCTTCCCGGGCGTCCGGGTCGACGGCAACGACGTGCTGGCCTGCCTGGCGGTCACCCGCTGGGCGCTCGACCACGCCCGCAGCGGCAACGGACCGGTGCTGATCGAGGCGTTCACCTACCGGATGGGCGCCCACACCACCTCCGACGACCCCACCCGCTACCGGCACGCCGAGGAGACCGAGGCCTGGAAGGCCAAGGACCCGATCACCCGGCTCCGCGCCCACCTGGACAAGGAGGGCCTGGCCGACGAGGAGTTCTTCGCCGCCGTCGACGCCGAGAGCGAGCAGCTGGGGCTGCGGGTGCGCGAGGGCGTGCGCGGCATGCCGGACCCGGACCCGACCCTGATCTTCGACCACGTGTACAGCGAGCCGCACGCGCTGGTCGATGAGGAACGGGCCGAGTACGTCGAGTACGCGGCCTCCTTCGAGGCGGGGGAGACCCACTGATGGCCGGTCAGCTGAGCATCGCCAAGGCGCTGAACGGAGCGCTGCGCAAGTCGCTGGAGAACGACCCGAAGACCGTCCTGATGGGCGAGGACATCGGCAAGCTCGGCGGCGTCTTCCGGATCACCGACGGCCTCCAGAAGGACTTCGGCGAGGACCGGGTGATCGACACCCCGCTCGCCGAGTCCGGCATCATGGGCACCGCGATCGGCCTGGCCCTGCGCGGCTACCGCCCCGTCGTGGAGATCCAGTTCGACGGCTTCGTCTACCCGGCGTTCGACCAGATCGTCTCCCAGCTGGCCAAGATGCACGCCCGTGCGCTGGGCCACGTCAAGCTGCCGGTCACCGTGCGCATCCCCTACGCGGGTGGCATCGGCGCGGTCGAGCACCACAGCGAGTCGCACGAGGCGTACTTCGCGCACACCGCCGGTCTGCGGGTGGTCACCCCGGCCAGCGCCCACGACGCGCACTGGATGCTGCGGCAGTCGATCGAGTCCGACGACCCGGTCATCTTCCTGGAGCCCAAGCGCCGTTACTGGGACAAGGGCGAGGTCGGCGACGCCGCCGACCTGGGCCTGCACGACGCCCGGATCGTCCGCTCCGGCACCGACGCGACGCTGATCGCGTACGGCCCGATGGTCAAGGTCTGCCTGGAGGCCGCCGCGGCCGCCGAGGAGGACGGCCGCCGGCTGGAGGTCGTCGACCTGCGCTCGCTCTCCCCGGTGGACTTCGCCACCCTGGAGGCCTCGGTCAAGCGCACCGGTCGGGCCGTGGTGGTGCACGAGGCGCCGGTCTTCATGGGCATGGGCGCCGAGCTGGCCGCCCGGCTCACCGAGAAGTGCTTCTACCACCTGGAGGCGCCGGTCCTGCGGGTCGGCGGCTACCACGCGCCGTACCCGCCGTCCCGGGTCGAGGAGGCGTTCCTGCCCGACCTGGACCGCGTGCTCGACGCCGTCGACCGCGCGCTCGCGTACTGATTCCGGGGAGCGAAGATGACCACCGAAGTTCGCTCGCTCCGCGAGTTCAAGATGCCCGACGTGGGCGAGGGCCTCACCGAGGCCGAGATCCTCAGCTGGTACGTCAAGCCCGGTGACACCGTCACCGACGGGCAGGTCGTCTGCGAGGTGGAGACCGCCAAGGCGGCCGTGGAGCTGCCCATCCCGTTCAACGGGGTGGTCGAGCAGCTGCACTTCCCCGAGGGCGCGACGGTCGACGTCGGCACCGTGATCATCTCGGTCGCCGTCGCCGGGGAGGCGGGGGCCGCGGCTCCGGTCGCCCCCACCGCGACGCCGGCTCAGGCCCCGGCTCCGGCTCCCGCCGAGGAGACCGAGCCCGAGCGGCGCGAGGTGCTGGTCGGGTACGGCCCGCGCACCGGCGCCGCCCAGCGCCGGGCGCGGCGGACGACCACCACAAAGGTCTCCGCGACCGTGCCGGCCGTGCCCGCGGCTCCGGTGCCCGCGGCCGCTCCGGCGCCCGTGGCCCCGGTCGCCGAAGTGCCGGGCGGAGAGCGGCCGTTGGCCAAGCCGCCGGTGCGCAAGCTGGCCAAGGACCTCGGCGTCGACCTGCGCGCGGTCACCCCGACCGGCCGGGACGGCGTGATCACCCGCGAGGACGTGCACGCCTTCGCCGCGGCCCAGGCCGCTCCGGCCGTCCCGGCGGCCGCCGCGGCCCCGGTGGCCGAGGCCGTCGTGGCCGAGCCGGCCGCGCCGCAGGTGCCCGTGTCCACCACGGGCGACGTCCGGGTGCCGATCAAGGGCGTCCGCAAGGCGACCGCGCAGGCGATGGTGGCCTCGGCCTTCACCGCCCCGCACGTCACCGAGTTCGTGCAGGTCGACGTGACCCGCACGATGAAGTTCGTCCGTCGGCTCAAGGAGAGCGGCGAGCTGGGCCGGGACGTCCGGGTCAGCCCGCTGCTGATCGTCGCCAAGGCGCTGCTCACCGCGATCAAGCGGCACCCCGAGATCAACGCGCAGTGGGACGAGGCCGCCCAGGAGATC
This sequence comes from Kitasatospora sp. NPDC048298, assembly GCF_043201465.1. Taxonomy (NCBI): domain Bacteria; kingdom Bacillati; phylum Actinomycetota; class Actinomycetes; order Kitasatosporales; family Streptomycetaceae; genus Kitasatospora; species Kitasatospora sp. NPDC048298. The sequence goes on along the minus strand of NZ_JBICYZ010000046.1, from coordinate 29,959 downwards.
GTCCTCAAGGGACAGGTGAACCTCGGCATCGCCGCGGCCACCCCGCGCGGCCTGATCGTCCCGAACATCAAGGACGCCGGGTCCAAGACCCTCGCGGGCCTGGCCACTTCGCTCGGCGAGCTGGTCGAGACGGCCCGTCAGGGCAAGACCTCGCCGGCCGACATGCAGGGCGGGACGGTCACCATCACCAACGTCGGCGTCTTCGGCGTCGACACCGGTACCCCGATCCTCAACCCCGGTGAGGCCGCCATCCTGGCCTTCGGGGCGGTCCGGGAGCTGCCGTGGGTGCACAAGGGCAAGGTGGTCCCGCGTCAGGTGACCACGCTCGCGCTCTCCTTCGACCACCGCCTGGTGGACGGGGAGCTGGGCTCCAAGGTGCTGGCCGACGTGGCCGGCCTGCTGGAGCGCCCGAAGCGCCTGATCACCTGGGGCTGACGCCCCCGTAGGACCGCAGAAGGGGCCCTCCTCCGCACCGCCGTGCGCAGGAGGGCCCCTTCGTCGTACCGCCGGTTCGACTACCGCTGGGGACGGAGTCGACGGACGGCGATCAGGACGCCCGCTCCGAGGGCGAGGAACGCGGCGGAGCCGACGGCGAGGAAGGTGTTGCTGGCGGAGGAGCCGGTGTGCGCCAGCTCGGGGGTGCCGGCCGGGGCCGTGGTGGCCGGGGCGGAGGTTGCCGGGGTGGGGGCGGCCGGGGTGGTGGCCGGGGCCTGGGGCGTGGCCGGGGCGGTGCCCTCGGTCCGGTCGGCGGCGGGCTCGGCGGGGACCGGCTTGGCGCTCTTGGTGGCGGTGGGCTTGGGCTTGGCGGGGGTGGTCGGCTTCGCGGTGGGGGCGGGGGCGGCGGTGTGCGCCACGTGGAAGGTGAGCGACTCGCCGCCCTTCTCGGGGAACCCGGCGGCCTTCGCGGAGGCGACGAACACGAGGCTGGTCGTGTCCTTGGACGCGTTCGCGGAGAGCCCCACCCGGTACAGGAAGTTCACGGCCCGGCCGTTCTCCAGGCGCGGGGCGGTGTTCGCCGCGGACGGGACGGCGTACACCGACGGGTCGCAGCCGCCGTGGACCAGCTTGACCGGCTTCCAGCCGCCCGCGGAGGCGACCTCGACGGTGACGTCCTTGGTGTCCAGGCCGCCGGAGGCCGGGTTGTACATCCCGAGCAGCCCGGAGATGTTCTGGTACGGGGCGCCGGTGAAGTTGGTGACGCTGATGCCGACCTCGACCTTGGGGCCGCCCGCGGTGATGGTCTGGTTGGCCGGGGTCATGTGGAACCCGGCCTCGTAGGAGCCCTGGTGGTCGGCGGCGGGCGCCTCGGTGACGCTCGCGGTGGTCTTCGGCGCGGCCTTCGCGGGGGCGGTGACGGCGGGGGCGTCGTCGGCGCTGTCCCCGCAGGCCCAGGCGGTGTCGGTGGCGAGGAACTGGACGCCGCCGGCGAGGACGGTGGTGGCGGCGAGGACGGCGATGCGGCGGCGGCCGGAGAGCGTGCGGTCGTTCTTCGCGGAACGGGTGATAACGGACATGCGCATGGCGTGGATCCCCAGGGTCGTGGTGCTGACGGTGTGAGTGGGTGAAGACGACCGGCTCCGCTCCTCCTGGGCGGAAGCGCCCCCCGGCTCTGCCGGTCTCGCTCTCCGTGCCTTCACTTGTATGGACGCGCATCCCCGTCGGGGGTTGCAGGTGGGTTTCGAGAAATTTTCGCCGGTGGGGCCGAGGGCCGCTCGGCCCCACCGGGCGGCCGGTCAGCGCTGGTGGTGGAGCCGGCGGACGGCGATCAGGACGCCGGCGCCGAGGGTGAGGAAGAGGGCGGAGCTGAGGGCGAGGAAGGTGTCGGTGGCGGAGGAGCCGGTCCGGGCCAGCTCGGCGGTGCCGGCCGGCGCGGTGGCGGCCGGGGCGGCGTCCTTGGTCCGGTCCGCGGCCGGTTCGACGGCCGTGGTGGGCGCGGGCTTGGCCGGGGTGGTCGGCTTGGCGGTCCGGGCGGGCTGGGCGCCCGGGTGGACGACCTTGACGGTGGTGCTCGCCGACTTGCCGGTGGCGGCCTCCCCGCTCCACGCGTCGGTGGTGAGCGTCAGCGAGGCGAGGTCCTTCGGGGCCCCGGCCGCCAGGGTGATCCGGAACAGCGCGCGGCCGGCATGGCCGTCCGCCAGCGGCTGGAGCAGCGGGGAGGTGTCGACGCGGACGGCCTCGCCGGCGCAGCCGTTGTCGGTGCCGAGCTTCGTCCAGGAGCCGCCGCGCATGACCTCGACCGTCACGTCCTCGGGGAGGAGGTGGTTCTTGCCGCCGGTCGCCTTCAGGGTGAGGCCCGGGGCCACCTCGTCGAACGCGGCCCCGGTGAAGTTGGCGAACTCCACGCCGAACTCGGTCTTCTCGCCGGCGGTCAGCGAGGTCGCGACCGGGGCGATGAAGGCGCTGACCGGGGTCCCGCTGTGGTGTCGGGCCATGGCCGCCTCGGAGGTGACCGAGTTGTTCGCGGAGTACGGGCCGTCGCAGGCCCAGGCGGTGTCGGTGGCGAGGAACTGGACGCCGCCGGCGAGGACCGTGCCGGCGGCGAGGACGGCGATGCGGCGGCGGCCGGAGAGCGCGCGCTCGTTCTTCGCGAAACGGGTGATAGCGGACAGGCGCATGACGTGACTCCCCAGGGTCATGGTGCTGACGGTGTGAGTGGGTGAAGACGACCGGCCCCGCTCCTCCCGAGCGGAAGCGCCCCCCGGCTCTGCCGGTCTCGCTCTCCGTGCCTTCACCTGTATGGACGCGCATCCCCACGGGGGGTTGCAGACGGGTTCCGAGAAATCTCGGGTTCTGTCCGGCGGGCCTTCTAAGCCTCTCGCGTGAAGGTTGGTATGACCAGAATGGTCCGGAAAGTGCGGATCGTTCGGCCAGGTCGGTGACTTTCTCGCGGCCGGATAGGGGAGTCCCGGCCGCCCGGGTACGTCTCCGCTCCACCACCCGGGCGACGCCGGGTGACCGGATCCGGGAGGACGCACCCGTATGGCGCCTGGCAACCCTGGCCGTCTCGTCCGGAGTCTGGCCGCCCTCGTGCTGCTGTCCGCCGCCGCCCTCCCGAGCGCCCTGGAGCTGGCCGGCCCCTCGCCGTTCGGCGTGATCGGCCCGGGGGCCCCGGCCGACCGCGCGGTGCCCCCGCACACGGCCCTCCAGGCCGACCGGCGGATATTCGCGGCCGCCCCGACCGTCGAGATACGCCGCACCGGCGACCCGGCCAACCGGATCACCCTGGTGCTGCTCGGCGACGGCTACACGGCCGGCGAGCAGGACCTCTTCCGGCAGCAGGCCGACAAGGCCTGGCACGCGCTGATGGACATCGAGCCCTTCCGTACCTACCAGGGCTTCTTCAACATCCGGCGGGTCGAGGTGGTCTCCCCGGTCTCCGGGATCGCCGAGTCCGAGAGCCGCGGCCGCAAGACCGCCACCCCGCTCGGCATGCACTTCTGGTGCGAGGGCACCGCCCGGCTGCTCTGCGCCGACGAGGCCGCCACCGCCCGGTACGCGGGGGACGGCGCCGGGCCGCAGTACCTGATAGCGCTGGCCAACTCCACCGAGTACGGCGGCGCCGGCGGCACCGGGGTGACCACCCTGGCGGGCGGCAGCCCGGACGCCGGGCGGATCATCCAGCACGAGATCGGGCACACCGTGGGCGACCTCGGCGACGAGTACGACACCGCCCCGGACGACGCCGACTACCCGAACCTCGCCACCCTCAACGCCGACGACATGCGCAGGAAGCAGACCAAGTGGTGGCGCTGGCTGGGCGCCGAGTCCCCGGACGGGGCCGGCGTGATCGGGGCGTACCGCAGCGCCAACGGCCTCTACCGGCCGACCCAGGACTCGGTGATGCGCACCCTGGGCAGCGCGTACAACCTCCCCTCGCGCGAGGCGATCATCGAGGAGCTGTACCGCAGGGTCCGGCCGACCGACACCCCGGTGCCGCCCCCCGGCGAGGTGTCCGGGCGGCCCCGGCTCGACGTCCGGCCGCTGCCGCTGAACGGCCCGCGGCAGCTGAAGGTGGAGTGGAAGGTGGACGGCGTCCCGGTGGCGCCGCAGTCCGCCGACGGCGCCCGGCTGGACACCGCCCGGCTGGAGCTGGCCCCGGGCCGGACGGTCACCGTGACGGCGACCGTCCGGGACGCCACCGACTGGGTGCGGGACGAGGCCTTCCGGGAGCGCTACATGACCCGCTCGGTGTCCTGGACGCTGACCGGCTGAGGCGGGGCCGAGGCTGAGGCCGGGGCGCACGGGCCCCTGGTCCGAGCATCCGATCATGGGATGACTAGTCTGGTCGGACTATGACCGTGGAGCCCGTTCGTTCAGCCCCGTCCCCGACCGTCCCCGCTCCCCGGCCCATCGCCGAGCCCCCGGCCGCGTCCGCATCCGCGTTCGGCTCCGCGCCCGCGCTCGTACCGCCCGGCGGCCGGGCGGCCTGGCTGGCCTGGTCCGTCGGCGTCAGCGTCTACATCCTGGCCGTCATCCACCGCACCAGCCTCGGCGTGGCCGGACTGGACGCCGCCGACCGCTTCGGCATCGGCGCCTCGGCGCTCTCCACCTTCTCGATCCTCCAGGTGCTGGTCTACGCGGCCATGCAGATCCCGGTCGGCCTGCTGGTCGACCGGTTCGGGCCGCGCCGGGTGCTGATGCTCGGCGTCGTGCTGCTGAGCGCCGGCCAGCTGGCCTTCGCCTTCAGCTCGGCGTTCGGCCCCGCGCTGGCCTCCCGCGCGGTGCTCGGCTGCGGCGACGCGATGACCTTCATCAGCGTGCTGCGGATCGCCGCCCGGTGGTTCCCGGCGGCCCGGAACCCGTTCGTGGCCCAGCTGACCGGCCTGGCCGGGATGGGCGGCAACCTGGTCACCACCGTGGTGCTCGCCCGGGCGCTGCACAGCGAGGGCTGGACGCCGACCTTCACCGCGATCGCGCTGCTGGGCGTGGCGGTGTTCGCGCTGGTCGCGCTCCTCCTCCGGGACGCGCCGCCGCAGGCCGCCGTCCGGCCCGGGGCGCCCGGGGCGCGGCCGAAGGTCGGCCGGCAGGTGCTCGCCTGCTGGCGGGAGCCGGGCACCCGGCTCGGGCTCTGGATCCACTTCACCACCCAGTTCCCCGGCAACGCCTTCGGCCTGCTCTGGGGCCTGCCCTACCTGGTGCAGGCGCAGGGGATGTCCCGGGCCGGGGCCGGCGGGCTGCTGACCCTGCTGGTGCTCAGCAACATGACCTTCGGCTTCGTCTTCGGCCGGCTGCTCTCCGCCTCGGCGCGGGCCCGGATGCCGATCGTGCTGACCGTCGTCGGGAGCACCGCGCTCGGCTGGGCGCTGGTGCTGGCCTGGCCCGGCGGCCACCCGCCGACCTGGCTGCTGGTCGGGATCATCCTGGTGATGGGCAGCAACGGCCCGGCCTCGCTGGTCGGCCTCGACTACGCGCGCGCCCGCAACCCCGTCGAGCGGCTCGGCACCGCCTCCGGGATCGTGAACATGGGCGGCTTCATCGGGACGATGATCACCCTGTTCGGGATCGGCGTGCTGCTGGACGCGCTCTCCCCGGCCGGCGCCGGCGCGTACTCGGCCGCCGCCTTCCGCTGGGCGTTCTGCTGGCAGTTCGTCCCGCTGGCGGTGGGCACGGCGATGATCCTGCGGCTGCGCCGCAGGGTCGCGGCGCAGCCGGGCTGAGCCCGGGCCCCGGGCTCAGCCCGGATCGCAGGCTTCGGGCTTCGGGCCTCAGATGGTGACCGAGAAGTTGGCCAGCACCCGCTCGGCCAGCTCCCGGTCGCCGTCGACGGTGACCGGGCCGGGGCGGCCGCGGCCGCAGGCGAGCCGCAGGTAGGTCTCCCAGCCCATGGTGAGCTGGACGTCCGGGGCCAGGCTGATCGACTCGTCCACGGTGCAGCGGCCGGTGGCGTCCACCCGGACGGTGCGCAGGAACTCCACCGGACCGGTGACGTCCAGCACCAGCACCGTCCCGGCCGGGGCCCCGGCCTTGTCGGTGACGGCCTTGGGCAGCAGCTCCAGCAGCAGGTCCCGGGTGATCAGGGCGGCCGGGGCGTCCAGGTTGCCCGGGGCCTCCAGGGCCCGGCGCAGGTCCTGCTCGTGCACCCAGACGTCGAAGACCCGCATCCGCAGCAGCTCGTGGTACGGGAAGTCCCTGGCCAGCGGCCCGGCCGGCCAGCGCACCGGCTCCTCGGGCGTCTGCTTGGCGTTCCGCAGCGCCCGGGAGCGGCGGATGATCGTGTACTCCAGCTCGCTGGTCATCTCCAGCGCGGTGTGGCAGCGGCGCTTGTCGACCGGCAGTTCGATGTAACGGGCGAACTCGGTGGTCACGTGACGGAGGTCACGCGGCAGCGAATGGATCGGGCGGGGGTCGCCGAGCAGGTCGGACTCGACCGCGATCACGTGCGAGACGATGTCCCGGACGGACCAGCCGGGGCACTCGGTGGCCCGGTTCCAGGAGCCCTCGGGAAGGGGGGCGACCAGCTCCGATATGGACTCGATGCTCTGGGTCCACGCTTCGGTGTAAGCCTGCACGGTCTGGTTGTCCGTCACGGGAATCTCCGGCCCTCCGTCAGCTTCCTTGCCGCCTGTGCCCCGCCGTCACGGCCGACCGGGATGGTCCGGCTTTCCGGGCGCACACGCTAACCGCACGTTACGCTGCCGGATGACAGCTGGGCAGCGCTTTCGGGTGACGATCGTAGGTCTCTTGCCGTGGACGGTGGTACTGTGCGCGCTTCATTGATCCAAATCGCGGTCTCCGACGCGGAGCCGCCCGCCGAGCGGAGGGCTCGGGCGGCGGCCCTGGTGCGGGCGCAGCAGGGCGCCGATCTGGTGGTGCTGCCCGAGCTGTGGCCGCTCGGCGGCTTCGCCCACGACCTCTGGTCGGACGGCGCGGAGACCCTGGACGGGCCCACCTCGGACGCGATGTCGGCCGCCGCCCGGGCCGCCGGGGTCTGGCTGCACGCCGGTTCGATCGTCGAACGCGATCCGGACGGGCCGATCTACAACACCTCGCTGCTGTTCTCCCCGGACGGCGAGCTGGTGCACACGTACCGCAAGATCCACCGCTTCGGCTTCGACAGCGGCGAGGCGGTGGTGATGGGCGCCGGGCAGGAGATCGTCACCGCGCCCACCGACTTCGCCACGCTGGGCCTGGCCACCTGCTACGACCTGCGCTTCCCCGAGCTGTTCCGGGCGCTGCTGGACGCCGGCGCGCAGCTGCTGGTGGTCCCGGCGGCCTGGCCGGCGCGGCGGCGCGAGCACTGGACGCTGCTGGCCCGGGCCCGGGCGGTGGAGGAGCAGGCCTTCGTGCTGGCCTGCAACACCGCGGGGACGCACGCCGGGGTCGAGCAGGCCGGGCACAGCATCGTGGTGGACCCGTGGGGCCGGGTGCTGGCCGAGGCGGGGGCGGACGAGGAGGTCCTGACGGTCGAGTTCGACCCGGCCGAGGTGGCGAAGGCGCGCGAGGAGTTCCCGGTGCTGCGGGACCGCCTGCTGGGGATCCCGGCACCGGTCCAGCGCTGAGCGGTGGCGGGGCCGGGGCGCGGTGGAGGGCGTTCCGGGAGGGTTGGTTCGTACCTGGGTCGGTCGGGTTTGAGAAGATGAGCACTCGTCGTGTTCCCCGCCGGCCCGCACGAGGGCCGGCACGGTAGGCCGCCCGAGGAGATCGCGCCCATGCCTGACAACGGCGCAGGCGACACCCCCCGCCCCGTCATCCACCGCAACAGCCTGCGCGAGCAGATCGCCGGCGCGCTGCGCGAGGAGATGATGGCCGGCCGACTCGCGGCCGGCCGCAACTTCACCGTCAAGGAGATCGCCGAGCTGTACGGCGTCTCCGCGACCCCGGCCCGCGAGGCCCTGGTCGACCTCGGGGCGCAGGGACTGCTGCGGGCCGAGCACCACCGCGGCTTCACCGTGCCCGAGCTGGGGTGGGACGACTTCCTGGAGATCTTCGAGTCCCGGGTGCTGATCACCGACAGCTTCCACCGCCAGTACGCCACCCGCCGGGCGCTGCCCGACCTCAGCCGGCTGCCCTCGCTGCACCGCCGGGCCGACGCCGCGGTGCGGGCCGCCCGGGCCGGGAACCTGGACGTGATGGTGGGCTGCGACCGCAGGTTCTGGCAGGAGGTCGGCGGGCTGCTCGGCAACCGCCGGATCGCCGACTACCTGGACTGGCTGCGGGTGCAGTCCTGGATGTTCGCCGCGCGCTACCTGCGGGAGCTGCCCGCGCTGGGCGGGATCTGCTGGGAGCGCCACTCCGACCTGGTCGAGGCGATCGAGGCCCGAGACTCGCTCGGCGCGCACCGCATCATCTGCGAGTACAACCTGTACACCGTCCGGCTGCTCGCCGGGCTGGCCGGGCAGCCGCTGGAGTCGGTGACCGTCCTGGAGCTGCTCACCGAGTTCACCGGGGAGGACCCGCCGCCGGTGCCGGTCGAGCCGCCGCCCGCGCCGCCGGAACCGGACGCGCCGCCGGAGCCGGCCACCGGGCCCGGCGCCGACCCCGGTGCCGAGCGGAGCCGCCGCGGCGACGAGGTGGGCCGGGAACTCGGCCGTGAGCTGGGCCTAGGCCTCGGACTGGTGCCGCAGCCGCGCACGGTCCCCTACGGCCGGTTCGGCCGACGACTTCCGTAGGTCGGCCCTAGATCGGCACGCGAGGAGGGCCCGAGTCGCACGCGGCGCCGGGCCGGTAGGGTGGGCGGTCATCGGTTCGGGCGCCTGGTGAAAGGGCCGTCCGGGTACCGACCCAACCCCGTCGTCGCCCCGTCTCCGCGGGCGATCCACGCCTCCGGAGAGGAACTGCCGGCCATGGCCTGCGACCTCTGGCTCGTCCCGCTGGTGGACGTGCTGAGCCACAGCCCCGACAATCCCTTCCGGGACGACCTCGCGCTCTACAACTCGGTGCTGGCCTCGCGCGGGCTGCCCGAGGTGCCGGTCTACCGTTTCGTCCCGGGCATCAGCGGTGCGGTCGAGCCGATAGCCGCCTTCGACTACGACTCGCTGCACTTCCTGCGCCGCGCCTACCTGTTGGGCCTCACCGGCCTGGACATCACCCCGGTCGACGCGCTCGGCGGCGACTACGAGCAGCTGCTGGAGATGTTCGAGAGCAGCGCCGAACAGTCGCACCTGGTCTGGCACTTCGACCACGCCGGGGCGTACGTGCCGGTCGAGTTCGCGGCGCCGCTGGTGGACGACACGCTGCTCGCCTCCGGCGGACCGCTCGGCTCCAGCCACGGGCTGCTGCGCGAACTCCAGGCCGTCGCACCGGCGCTGGGCATCGACCCGTTCAACCCGCCGGGCCCGACCCGGCCGCTCGGCCCGACCGGCCTGGAGCAGCCGTTCGGGCCGCCGATCGACGACGTCCACCCCTTCGCCAGGGAGCGGCACGCCTGGTCGGGCCTGTACGCGGCGGCGACCAGGAGCGTCTCCCAGGGCTCGATGATCGTCTTCGCCTGACCCCGACCCCGCCCCTGACGCCGATCCGGCCCCCGTCCGGGCACTTGACCCTCCGTATCCCCGATCACTACCGCAGCGGCCCCTCCGGCGGCCGCTGGCGCGGCATGGTGGGCCGGGTGCCCGGCGGCGGCAGCACCCGCACCTGGGCACCCACCCCGGGCTCGCTGCGCCCGCCCCAGGCCCCGCCGGACTGAGTGGGCAGCTGGGTCATCGAGGCGCGGAACTCCAGCATCCACTCCGAGGTCTCGGAGCGGACCATGTCCGAGACGTCCTCGCAGAACCGGCGCAGCACGCCCAGGCAGCGCTCGGCGGCCTCGCCCGCGGTGCCCTCGGTCGGGCCGAGCACCTCGCGCACGCACTCCGACGCCCAGTCGAACTGGAAGGCCTCCAGACGGCGTTGCAGCGCCTGCCCGGTGGAGACGTCCCGCATCCAGCCGGAGGTGAGCCCGAAGACCCGGTCGGCGGCCAGGCTCGCTGCGGAGAGCGCGAAGCCGACGTAGCCCCAGCCGGTGCCGTGCGGGAAGGCCCCGGCCAGGTCGAGCAGCGGGGCGGTCACCCCGCCCACCGCGAAGCCGGCCGCGGCGAACCGCAGCAGGCGCGCCCAGCGGCGCTTCCAGACCCGGTCCCGGCGGTACCACTCGATCGCCTCGACCGCCCGCTCCTCGGACCACCGGTAGAGCTCCTCCAGCCGTTCGGCGGGCTCGCCCCAGTCCCCGAGCGGGAACTGGCGGGTGCTCAGATCGGCTCGGTGGCGGGTGGAGGCGGGTCGGACGACGGCGGCGACGGGCTGGTCCTCCTCACCGATCTCCTTGCCCCAGGCACTCTCCTCGGGCTGCATTTCCGGCTGGCTCACCTGTGGGGCTCCCTGTGGCGGGCGGACTGCTGGTTCTGTCGGCGCAACGGCTGACGTGGTGTCCGCCGGTGGTTCTCCAACAGCACTTCTTACCGCCAAATGGCTGACCGTGGGGGCGCTTCTCCGGTGATCGTTACCGGTTTCGGCCAACGGAACCCGAGGTGGGCCGGTTGCGGGAGGCGGCGAGATTTCACCCGTCCGAGCGAGGGTCCGGTGACCCGCCGTCGTGACCCGGCCACCCACCGCCGAACCACCTCCGCCGGACTTGGAGGATCCTCCGACGCGCCCGGCGTACGGAGCCCTCCGCCTGGACGATCCGACGGGACCGGAGAGCGGCCGGAACAGGCCACCGACTACGCTGCCAGGCGTGAAGGTCCTCGTCATCGGCGGCGGCGCCCGCGAACACGCCCTGTGCCGCTCCCTGTCCCAAGATCCCGCAGTGACCGAACTGCACTGTGCCCCGGGCAACGCCGGGATCGCGCAGATCGCGACGGTCCACCCGGTCGACCAGTTGGACGGCGCGCAGGTCGCCGCGCTGGCCGGCCGGCTCGGCGCCGCCCTGGTCGTGGTCGGTCCGGAGGCCCCGCTGGTGGCCGGCGTCGCGGACGCCGTGCGCGCCGCCGGCATCCCGGTGTTCGGCCCGTCCGCCGCGGCCGCGCAACTGGAGGGCTCGAAGGCCTTCGCCAAGGACGTGATGGCCGCGGCCGGCGTCCCCACCGCGCGCTCCTACGTCTGCACCACCGCCGCCGAGGCCGCCGAGGCGCTGGACGCCTTCGGCGCCCCGTACGTGGTGAAGGACGACGGCCTGGCCGCCGGCAAGGGCGTCGTGGTCACCTCCGACCGCGAGGCCGCGCTGGCGCACGCCGCCGCCTGCGAGCGCGTGGTCATCGAGGAGTACCTGGACGGCCCCGAGGTCTCGCTGTTCGCGATCACCGACGGCACCACCGTCGTCCCGCTCCAGCCCGCCCAGGACTTCAAGCGCGCGCTGGACGGCGACGAGGGCCCCAACACCGGCGGCATGGGCGCCTACTCGCCGCTGCCGTGGGCGCCGGCCGGGCTGGTCGAGGAGGTCCTGGAGACCGTCCTCCAGCCGACCGTGGACGAGCTGCGCCGCCGCGGCACCGAGTTCTCCGGCCTGCTGTACGCGGGCCTGGCGCTCACCTCGCGCGGCACCCGGGTGATCGAGTTCAACGCCCGCTTCGGCGACCCGGAGACCCAGGTCGTGCTGGCCCGGCTGCGCACCCCGCTGGCGGGCGTGCTGCTGGCCTCCGCCGACGGGACCCTGGACCAGCTGGAGCCGCTGCGCTGGGACGAGGGCGCGGCCGTCACCGTGGTCGTCGCCTCCGAGGGCTACCCGGCCGCCCCGCGCACCGGAGACCCGATCGAGGGACTGGCCGAGGCCGAGGCGGACGGCACCGCGTTCGTGCTGCACGCCGGGACGAAGGCGGACGAGGACGGCCGGGTGCTCAGCGCCGGCGGCCGCGTCCTGTCGGTCACCGCGACCGGCGCCGACCTGGCCGAGGCGCGCGAGCGCGCGTACGCCGCGGTGGACCGGATCTCCCTCAAGGGCGGCCAGCACCGTACCGACATCGCGCTGAAGGCGGCCACCGCCTGAGGCGGGCCCGTCCACGCCCTCCGCGGCCCCCGTGCGAACCGCTCGCACGGGGGCCGCGGTGCGTGGGAGCCGGCGGTGCGCGGGGCGGCCCGGCGGGGGCGGGCCGGCTCCGGACGAGCGGGTCCGCCGGTCAACCCCAAGGGCGCAGCGTCCCGGGCGTTTCGCGGCCGGAGCGGCCGCGGGGGCGGACGTACTGTTCGGCCGACGGATTCCAGCCCATCGGGTGACAGCACCCGCATCCGGCTGACGCAACCGGCCGCCCGGCCGTATGGTGCGCTGGATCGTGGTGCGCGGGGCCCGCGCGCCGGGGTCGCCGCCGGGTAGCGGTGCTCCCACGGGGGGATGCTGGACGGCGTCCGGCCGGGCGGTCGTCCGGGTGCTTCGCACCGGACCGGTCGCCGGCAGCCGGGCGGCGTCACCGGAGCAACCGGGCGGTGTCACCGGGACGAGTGGAAACCGGGGTGATCCGGAACATCCACCCGGACCGGGGCGTCGAAAATGTCAGTAGCGCCACGCAGCATGCACTACCGGGGATCGGACACCTCCGCTTCCCGGTCGGAACTGATCGTTTCGAGTCGGCTCAGGGCCCGAAGCCGGGCGCCCGAGGGCTCCGAAGGGGGTGCCGCACCGTATGGCCGCAGTCGACACCGCGCGCGCTCACGCCCAGGCGGTCCTGCGGGTCCGAGGCCTCGCCCGGGCCGCCGCCGCCCTGCCCGCCGCCGTCGCGGTGGTCCTGCTCGCGGGCCGGTTCACCGGCCGGATCGGTGCGCCGGGGGCCGCCGACGCGGCGGGCTGGGACGCCGCACGCTGGGCGGTCTGCGCGATCGCCGCGCTGACCCTCCTGGTGGCCGGGCTCACCGCCCGCGCCCTGCGCCGGGCCGTCCCGCCGCGCACCCCGGCCGTCCCGCTGGACCGGGCCGAGGCCCCCGAGCTGTACCGGCTGATCGACGAGCTGGCGGACCGGCTGGCCGTGCCGGCGCCCTCGGCCGTCGCCCTCACCCCGGACTGCGACAGCTGGCTGGAGGACCTCCCGCAGGCCGCATCGCGTCCGCCGAAGGGCGCCCCCGGGGCGCCCGCTCCCGTCCTGGTGATCGGCTCGCCCTTCCTGTGGTGGATGCGGGCCGGCGAACTGCGCGCCCTGCTCGCCCCCGTGGTGGCCGGCACCGCCGCCTCCGCCGACCCGGAGATCGCCGCAGCCCGGCGCTTCCTGCGCAGCCTGGACGCCTGCCTGGACTCCGGCGGCGGCGCGGCCCCCGGCCTCGGCGGCGGCACCCTGGCCGCCCCGCCCCGGCCGCCCCGGCGCGGTCCGGCCGCGCTCGCGGACCGGGTCGTCCGCCGGATCGTCCGCCGCCTGCTCGGTGCCTGCCGGGGCCACTCCGCCGAGCTGGAGCGCTCGGTCGCGAGCTGGGCCTCCGAGCACGCCAGGACGGTCGACTACGGCCTGCGGATCGCCGCCCAGGAACAGGTCGGCCTGGCCTACGCGGGCTGGGACCGGCTGCTCACCAGGGTGGCGCTGCCCGCCTGGCGGCTCGGCCGCCATCCGGCGCACCTCAACGCCGGCGTGGTCTCCGCGCTCACCGAGCTGTCCCGGCGCGACCGGCTGGCCGACGGCTACGGCAGCAGGCTCGGCGACCGCCCCGCCTGCGACCTGCTGGAGGAGCCCGGCACCGTCGACCGGGCGGTCTCCCGGCTCGCCGCCGAACTGTTCTTCGGCCGTCCGGCGGCCGGCGCCTGGCACGAACTGGAGTGGACCGACTACCCGGCCGAGGTGGTGGACGCCGGCTGGCGGGCGGGCGCCGCCGCCCTGCAGACCGCCCTGGACCGGCTCGCCCCGCAGGCCCGCCCCGGCGCCCCGACCCTCACCCGGCTGCTGGGCCGGCTCGCGGAGGGCGACGGCGAGCTGCTGGCCGCCGCGCTCGCCGCCCAGCTGGCCCGCACCACCGCCCCGGCCCCGCTGCTCGAACCCGAGCGCAGCGGCCGCGACCTGCTGGTCGAGCACGTCACCGCGATGGTCTGTTGCGCCGCCGTGGACACCGCGGGCGGCGCCCCCGGCCTGGACTGGCTGGACGGCCCGGTGCTGCTGCTCGGCGGGGTGCGCCGCACCGACCTGGCCGGCCCGGTCGCCCAGGCCGTCGAACAGGGCCAGGACGGTCCGCTGCGCGCCTGGCTGGACGCCGCCGACGTCCGTCTCGAGAAACCCGTCCGCCTCTGACGTCCCAGGCGTCCCGGGAGGGCGCTCGGCACCCCCATACGCGCCCCCAAATGGGCCGGCCGCCGGGAGTCTTCGCAGGCCGGAGGCCCTGCCCGGGAGGCGCGCGAGATTCCCTGCACCAATCGCTACCGGAGGGTGACGTTGCGCCAGCAGTCTGTGGTGTATTAGACCGCACGCACATCCGGGGGGCACGTGCCAACCGGGCGGAAGTGCACCTGGGAGGGGCGCGTGGGGACCGAACTCAACGGCCGCTGGGAGTCGGGGACGCACGCCTACAGCGTCTCCGACCCCTTCGGCCAGGGCCCGCTGCCCTGGCTGCGCAGCCCGGACCAGTACCTGGCCGGGGCGGAGGGCGCCGTCCCCTGGTACGTCTCGGTGGACGCGCCGGGCCAACAGCCGCTGGCCGCGGGGGCCCGGCCCAAGCCCACGGTCGGCAGCCCCCAGGGCGCCAACGACGTGGACCAGCAGATCAAGGGCTTCGCCTCGGCCGGGGTGGTCCGCCCCGGCGGCTCGGTGGACTTCCGGGTCACGGTGAACCCGCCCCGCGAGTTCACCGTGGACGTCTTCCGGATCGGCCACTACGGCGGCGACAACGCCCGCCACATGACGTCCAGTCCGCTGATCTCCGGCCTCGTCCAGCCCGCCCCGCTGGTGGTCGACCGGACGGTCTCCTGCCACCACTGGTGGCACTCCTGGCGGCTCCAGATCCCGGTGCACTGGAAGCCCGGCTCGTACGTCGCCGTGCTGACCACCGCCGACATGCTGCACCGCAGCCACATCCCGTTCACCGTCCGGGACTTCGAGGACCAGGCGCACACCGCCGAACTGCTCCTGGTGCTCCCGGACGTGACCTGGCAGGCGTACAACCTGTTCCCCGAGGACGGCCGCACCGGCGCCAGCCTCTACCACGCCTGGGACGGCCGGGGCGGCCTGGTCGGGGAGCCGGAGGCGGCCGTCACCGTCTCCTTCGACCGCCCGCACGCCACCGCCGGACTGCCGCTGCACGTCGGCCACGCGTACGACTTCATCCGCTGGGCCGAGCGCTACGGCTACGACCTCTCGTACGCGACCGCCACCGACCTGCACGCCGGCCTGGTGGACCCGTCCCGGCACCGGGCGCTGGTCTTCCCCGGCCACGACGAGTACTGGTCCGAGCCGATGCGCCGGGCCGCCGAGCGGGCCAGGGACGGCGGCACCTCGCTGGTGTTCCTCTCCGCCAACACCATGTACTGGCGGGTCGAACTGTCCGCCGCCGCCTCCGGCGAGCCCAACCGGCTGCTCAACTGCCGCAAGCGGCAGAAGGTCCGTCCCGGCAGCCCGGCCGCCGGGGCGCCCGGCGCGGCCAGCGCGCTGTGGCGGGACGCAGGCGACCCCGAGCAGCAGCTGCTCGGGGTGCAGTACTCGGGGCGGGTCGCCGCGCCCGTCCCGCTGGTCGCCCGGCACACCGCGCACTGGCTCTGGGACGGCACCGGCCTCCAGGAGGGCGACGAACTGCCCGGGCTGGTGGCCGGTGAGGCCGACCGCTACTACCCCAAGGTGGCGCTGCCCGACCACATCGAGCGGGTGCTGCTGGCGCACTCGCCCTACCAGGACCTGTCCGGCCGCACCCGCTTCCAGGAGACCTCGCTGTACCGGGCGCCCAGCGGCGCGTACGTCTTCGCGGCCGGCACCTTCGCCTGGTCGCCCGCGCTGGGGCGCCCCGGCCTGACCGACGAACGGATCCAGCGGGCCACCGCCAACCTGCTGGACCGGCTCTGCAAGAACTAGCGTGGCGGCCCGGGAAGCTGCGCGCGGCGGCCGGGGGAACCGGCGGACGGTGGCCGGGGAACCGGTGTTCGGCGGTCGTGAAAGACTGCGGGGGCAGTGACCTCCCCTTTCGCGGTGCCCCGCCCGCGAACGACCCCTGAGGACTGAGACACCTTGAGCGGATTTGTCACCAAGCCCGAGCCGGTCCAGGTACCTGGCCTGGTCCACCTGCACACCGGCAAGGTGCGCGACCTCTACCGCACCGAGTCGGGTGAACTGGTCATGGTGGCCAGCGACCGGACGTCCGCCCACGACTGGGTGCTGCCGAACGAGATCCCGGACAAGGGCCGCATCCTCACCCAGCTGTCGCTGTGGTGGTTCGAGCGGATCGCCGACATCGTCCCCAACCACGTGATCTCCACCGAGGTCCCGGCCGGCGCCCCGGCCGACTGGAAGGGCCGCACGTTGGTCTGCCGCAGCCTGGAGATGGTCCCGGTCGAGGCGGTCGCCCGCGGCTACCTGGCCGGCTCCGGCCTGGCCGAGTACGACGAGACCCGCACGGTCTGCGGCATCGCGCTGCCGGAGGGCCTGGAGAACAGCTCCGAGCTGCCCGGCCCGATCTACACCCCGGCGCTCAAGGCCGAGGTCGGCGAGCACGACGAGAACGTCTCCTACGAGGAGACCGCCCGCCGGATCGGCGCCGAGCTGGCCGCCCAGCTGCGCCGCACCACCCTGGACGTCTACGCCCGGGCCCGGGACATCGCCCGCGAGCGCGGCATCATCCTGGCCGACACCAAGTTCGAGTTCGGCCTGCTGGACGGCGAGCTGGTGATCGGCGACGAGGTGCTCACCCCGGACTCCTCCCGCTACTGGCCGGCCGACGACTACCAGCCGGGCCGCTCGCAGTCGTCCTTCGACAAGCAGCTGATCCGCGACTGGCTGGTCTCCCCGGCCTCCGGCTGGGACCGCCACAGCGAGCAGCCGCCGCCCGCGCTGCCGGCCGAGATCGTCGAGCGGACCCGCGCCAAGTACATCGAGGTGTACGAGCGGCTCACCGGGACCACCTGGGCCTGAGCCCGTCCGGACCGCCCGCGAGCACCAGCCCCTAGATCCAGCCGTGCTCGCGGGCGATCCGCACCGCAGCGTGCCGGTTCTCCGCGCCCAGCTTGGTGGCCGCCGAGGACAGGTAGTTGCGCACGGTGCCCTGGGAGAGCGAGGCCCGCTCGGCGATCCCGGCGATCGTGGTGCCGTCGGCGGCCAGCTCCAGGACGTCCGTCTCGCGCGGGGTCAGCGGGCTCTCGCCGGCGCTGATCGCGTCCGCCGCCAGCTCCGGGTCCACGTACCGGCCGCCGGAGCGCACGGTGCGGATGATGCCGGCCAGGTCCGCCGCCGAGACGGTCTTCGGCAGGAAGCCGCGGATCCCGACCTCCAGCGCCCGCTTCAGGTAGCCCGGGCGGCCGTGGCCGGTGACGATCATGCAGCGGCAGTCCGGCAGCACCACGCGCAGCTGGGCGGCCACCTCGATGCCGTCCTTGCCCGGCATCTGGAGGTCCAGCACCGCGACGTCCGGGCGGTGCGCCAGCGCCATCGCCAGCGCCTCCGGACCGGAGCCGGCCTGGGCGACCACCTCGATGTCGTCCTCCAGCGAGAGCAGCGCGGCCAGCGCGCCCCGGATCAGGTGCTCGTCGTCGGCGAGCAGGACGCGGACGGGCGCGGCGTCGTCGGTCATCGGGCGGGCCTTCCTCAGCGGGGGAGCGGGACGGTGGCGAGCATCCGGAAGACGCCCGCCTCGGCGGTCGGTACGGTCAGCTCGCCGTCGTGGGCGGCGAGCCGCTCGCGCAGCCCGCGCAGCCCGGTGCCGCTGCCCTGGGAGGGGAACGGGACGTCGGGCACCCCGTCATTCTCCAGTTCCAGCACGGCCCGTCCGTCCTCGGTCCGCAGCCGGATCAGGCAGCGGCCGGCCTCGCTGTGCCGCAGCACGTTGGTGGTGGCCTCGCGGATCACCCAGCCGAACACCGACTGGACCGGGGGCGGCAGCTCGTCGGCGTGCTCGCCGAGGTCGATCTCGCAGGCGACGTCGGCCGAGCGCAGCACCGCCCGGGCGCCGATCGCCTCGGCGTGCAGGTCGGCGGTGCGGTAGCCGCGGATGACGTCCCGGACCTCACGCTGCGACTCCTGGGCGATCTTCTGCACCTCGGCCATCTGGTCGGCGGCCTCCTCGCGCCCCCGGCGGGCGAGCTGGACGGCGAGTTCGCTCTTCAGTGCGATGGTGGTGAGGTTGCGGCCCATCACGTCGTGCAGGTCGCGGGAGAAGCGCAGCCGCTCCTCGGCGACGGCCAGCCGGGACTGGGCCTCGCGGGCGGCGTCCAGCTCCCAGACCACCGAGGTCAGCCAGGCGAAGCTGCGGCAGGTCCCGCCGAGGACGGGCAGCATGACCAGGGAGCCGATCAGCAGTCCGGCGGTACCGGCGAGGCCGTACCCGGCCAGCACCATCGCCGGCGCGGTCAGCAGGAACCCGCCGAGGGCGGCCAGCGAGGCCTGGGCGATCGACAGCCCGATGGACGCCGGGCCGAAGGCGACGGCGAGCAGGAGGGCCGCCATCGTGGCGGTGAACGCCATCCCGGACCGGCCGTCCGCCCCGTCGGCGTGCGGTCCGAGCAGCAGGAGGGCCCAGGAGCCGGCCACCGCGAACGCGCCGTTGACGGCCAGCCAGCGCAGGCGGTCGGTGGGGCGCTTCAGGTAGTGGTCGAGCGAGGTGCGGCAGGCCCGCAGGCCCAGCAGCGTCGAGGCGAGCGAGACCAGCAGGGCGATCCGGACCGTCCCGACGGAGTCCGGCAGGTCGGCCCGGGCCCCGGCGGAGAGCAGGGTGATCGGGAGCAGCAGCAGCGGCAGCGTGTAGAGCGACCAGCGGAAGTACAGCTCGGTGCGCCGGGGCTTGCTCAGGCTCGTCCAGCTGCGAAGCGGTGACCGCATTCTCAATTCTTCCGCCCCAGTTCGATCACGATCTTGCCGGTGTCTTCATATCAGAGGCACGGAAGGCGTTCATCCGTCGGATGAACGCCTTCCGTGCGCGGTGCCCTTCGGGTCAGCGGCGCGGCTCCCAGCGGAAGTAGCGCACCGCGCCCCAGACGGCCAGGCCCAGCCAGATGGTCCCGGTGACCAGGTGCGAGCCGGCGGCGCCCCAGGAGCCGGCGAAGCCGGTCGCGGCGGCCGAGCCGTCGGTGCCGAACCAGCCGACCCGGATCAGCTGGAAGGCGGGAGTGGTCGGCAGCAGGCGGCAGATGTCGGCCAGCTGCTTGGGCATGACCTCCAGCGGGACGAACAGGCCGGAGCCGAGCTGCATCACCAGCATGATCGGCAGGGTGGTGATGCCCGCGCTCTCCACGGTCTTGGTGAAGGCGCTGGACAGCGCGGCCAGGGCGATCATGGTGGCCAGGGCCAGCAGCAGGCCGACCAGCATCAGCACCGGGTTGACCGGCACGGCCAGGTGCAGGCCGAGGCTGCCGCCGATCCCGATCAGGGCGGCCATCATCAGGCCGAGCGCGAGCGAGGGGACGGCGGTGCCGAGCAGGATCTCGATGTCCCGGGCCTCGCCGGTGCGCAGCCGCTTGAGGACCAGCTCACCGCGCCGTCCGACGTACGCGGCGGTCAGGTTGTAGTACACGACGAAGGCCAGGATCATCCCGACCGAGCCGTAGACCAGCAGCGAGTCGACGTCCAGCCCGGGGTTGGACTCGGCCTGCTTCGACAGCGCGCCCTGCAGGGTGAAGACCAGCACCAGCGGCAGCACCAGGGCGGTGAACAGGGCCGTGCGGTTGCGCACCAGCAGGGTGGCCTCGGCCCGGCCGAGGGCGAGCAGTCGGCGGACGGTGGTGCTCTGCGGACCGGCGGTGGCGGTGGCGGCGGTGGGGGCGGCGGTGGTCATCGGGCGGATCCGATCAGGCGGCGGCGGGCGGGGCGGGTGGCGGTGGGCGCCTGCGGGGGGTTCTGGTGGGCGGCCTCGGAGGCGATCGCGAGGAAGGCCTCCTCCAGCGAGGCGCTGCGGGCGTCCAGGGCGCCGAGCGCGATCCCGTGCTGCCGGGCCCAGCCGAGCAGGTCGGTGAGGGTGTCCTGGAGCCCGAGGGTCTGCACGGTGACCCTGCGGCCCTCGACGCCGATCTCGGCCCCGGCCAGGACGGGCAGCGCCGTCCCGGTGAAGTCGGGGAGCTCGAAGCTGATCCGGGCGGGCCGGCCGGCGATCACCTCGGCGACGGTGCCGGAGGTGACGACCCGGCCGCCGTGCATGATGGCCAGCCGGTCGGCCAGCTCCTCGGCCTCCTCCAGGTAGTGCGTGGTGAGCAGCACCGTGGTGCCCTGGGCGCGCAGCTCGCGGACCAGCTGCCAGACGGCGGCGCGCGCCTCCGGGTCGAGACCGGTGCTCGGCTCGTCCAGGAAGAGCACCTCGGGGCGGCCGAGCAGGGCCATCGCAAGGTCCAGCCGGCGCTTCTCGCCGCCGGACAGCTGCTTGACCCGGACGTTCGCGCGGTGGCCGAGGCCGACCAGCTCCAGCGCCTCCGCCACCGGGCGGGCGCCGCTGGTCATCCCGGCCCAGGCGCGGCCGGTCTCGGCGGCGGTGAGCTCGCCGGGGAAGCCGCCCTCCTGGAGCATGATGCCGATCCGCGGGCGGACGGCGGCGCGCTCCCTGAAGGGGTCCCGGCCGAGCACCCGGACGGTGCCGCCGGTGGGGGCGGCCAGGCCCTCGATGACCTCCATGGTGGAGGTCTTGCCGGCCCCGTTGGTGCCGAGCAGGGCGAACAGCTCGCCGCGGCGGACGGTCAGGTCCACGCCGCGCACGGCGTGGTACCCGGAGGTGCCGCCGCCGTAGTGGCGGTGCAGGTCGGTGACCTCGATCACGTCGTCGCTGGGGCGGGAGGGCCGGCTCGTTTCCATGCCTCAAGCCTTCCGCCGACCGGGCCGCGCGGGCAGTGCGCACCGTCATGACATCGCGGTGCGGATGCACGGGTCGGCGATGACAAATGTCATGGGCCGATTTGCCGGGGAATGCCGAAGGGCCCCCTCGAGTGAGGGGGCCCTTCGTATCGGAGCGGACGACGAGATTCGAACTCGCGACCCTCACCTTGGCAAGGTGATGCTCTACCAACTGAGCCACGTCCGCAGGTCAAACTATTGAGTTGTGCTGTGCTCGCGCACTGCGAGCGGACGACGAGATTCGAACTCGCGACCCTCACCTTGGCAAGGTGATGCTCTACCAACTGAGCCACGTCCGCATGGTGCCTGGTGGGGCACCCGCCGCCTCTTCGGATCTCTCCGTTGCGGCGACGAGGAATACTCTACAGCATCTTTCGGGGTGGTCGCCCCACCCTTTCGGTCCGGGCGGGCGGGGCGACCGGGGAGCGGTGTCCCCGCGGGGCTCAGTTCGCCTCGGCGAACGCCTCGTACACGTGCTTGGGGATGCGGCCGCGGGCCGGCAGCTCCATCCCGCGGGACAGCGCCCAGGCGCGGACGGCGGCCGGGTCCGGGGTGAGGGCCGTGCGGCGGAAGGACTTTCCGGTGCGGCTCTGCCGGCGGCCGGCGGCGACGAACGGAGCGAGGGCCTCCCGCAGCTTTTCCGCGTTGTCCACGGACAGGTCGATCTCGTACGACTTCCCGTCGACGCCGAAGTGGACGGTTTCCGCGGCGGCGCCGCCGTCCAGGTCGTCGGAGAGCGTG
Organism: Kitasatospora sp. NPDC048298; assembly: GCF_043201465.1. Classification (NCBI taxonomy): domain Bacteria; kingdom Bacillati; phylum Actinomycetota; class Actinomycetes; order Kitasatosporales; family Streptomycetaceae; genus Kitasatospora; species Kitasatospora sp. NPDC048298. The sequence goes on along the minus strand of NZ_JBICYZ010000046.1, from coordinate 8,393 downwards.
ACAACTACACGCTGAGCCATGGGTGTCAATCCTCTCGGGCAATTCGGCCGCCGGTCCGAGGGGGTACCGAGGCCTGATGTGCACCAACTCGCGCAAGCGCGTACGGGCAGGCCGGATGGCCCGCCTGATACGCAGCACTTGCCGCGACAGGTGGCCCCTATTCTGCACCCGAAGGGGGCCGAAATCGAAGAGTCCGGCATTCTTTTCCGGATATTCACGTCTCTTCGCGGGGCTGTGGGATACCGATGTGCGGGACGGGCGGATCTGTCCCCAAGTGCCGTATTCGGGTGTTCTCCCGGCTGCGTCGTTCCGGGGGCCGAATCCGGGGAAACCGGTCGGCCCGGGTGGGTGGCGAGGGGCCTGGATCCCTTGCGGCGTAAGGGTCTGGAGTCTACGCGCGTCGCTATCCCCGGCCAGCAATCCTGCCCGAAACCACGGGTAGTCTGGGGTTCCCCCGCCTCACCGAAGACACCACCGGGAGTGCCAGTGGCACGCGTCGTAGTCGACGTCATGCTCAAGCCGGAGATCCTCGACCCCCAGGGACAGGCGGTGCAGCGCGCACTGCCCCGTCTCGGATTCACCGGGATCGCCGACGTCCGCCAGGGCAAGCGTTTCGAGCTGGATGTGGAGGGCCCGGTCGACGACGCGGCGCTCGCCCGTATCCGTGAAGCCGCCGAGACCTTTCTCGCCAACACCGTGATCGAGGACTTCACCGTCCGGGTCGAGGAGGAGGGCAAGTGACCACCCGCGTCGGCGTCGTCACTTTCCCCGGCTCCCTCGACGACCGCGACGCCCAGCGGGCGGTCCGTCTCGCCGGCGCCGAGCCGGTCGCCCTCTGGCACCGTGACAAGGATCTCCACCAGGTCGACGCCGTCGTCCTGCCGGGCGGATTCAGTTACGGCGACTATCTGCGCTGCGGTGCGATCTCCCGCTTCTCGCCGGTGATGGAGACCGTCATCGAGCAGGCGAAGCTCGGAATGCCGGTGCTCGGTATCTGCAACGGCTTCCAGGTGCTGTGCGAATCGCACCTGCTGCCCGGTGCGCTCCACCGGAACGACTCGCTGCACTTCATCTGCCGCGACCAGAAGCTGCGCATCGAGAACGCCGGCACCGCCTGGACCCGGGATTACTCGGCGGGCCAGGAAATCGTCGTCCCGCTGAAGAACGGCGAGGGCCGCTTCGTCGCCGACGAGCGGGTGCTGGACGAGCTGGAGGCGGAGGGCCGGGTCGTCGCCCGTTACCTCGACGTCAACCCGAACGGTTCGTACCGCGACATCGCCGGCATCACCAACGCCGCCGGCAATGTCGTCGGCCTGATGCCGCACCCGGAGCACGCCGTGGAGCCGCTCACCGGTCCGACCACCGAGGGCCTGGGCTTCTTCACTTCCGTCCTGAAGCAGCTGGTGAACGCCTGATGAGCCTCGACACCGTCAAGAACGCCGAGCAGACCCCGGACACCGCCCAGCCCTGGGCCGAACTCGGCCTCAAGCAGGACGAGTACGCCCGCATCCGGGAGATCCTCGGCCGCCGCCCGACCGGCGCCGAACTCGCCATGTACTCGGTCATGTGGTCGGAGCACTGTTCGTACAAGAGCAGCAAGGTCCACCTGAAGCAGTTCGGCGAGAAGAAGCCGGATTCGGACGCGATGCTCGTCGGCATCGGCGAGAACGCCGGTGTCGTCGACGTCGGCCAGGGCTACGCGGTCACCTTCAAGGTCGAGTCGCACAACCACCCGTCGTACATCGAGCCCTACCAGGGCGCGGCCACCGGCATCGGCGGCATCGTGCGCGACATCCTCGCGATGGGCGCCCGCCCGGTCGCCGTGATGGACCCGCTGCGCTTCGGTGCGGCCGACCACCCGGACACCCGGCGCGTGCTGCCCGGGATCGTCGCGGGCATCGGCGGCTACGGCAACTGCCTGGGCCTGCCGAACATCGGCGGCGAGGTCGTCTTCGACTCCTGCTACCAGGGAAACCCGCTGGTCAACGCGCTGTGCGTGGGCGTCATGAAGCACGAGGACATCCACCTCGCGCAGGCCTCCGGCGCCGGCAACAAGGTCATCCTGTACGGCGCCCGCACCGGTGGCGACGGCATCGGCGGCGTCTCGGTGCTCGCCTCCGAGACCTTCGACGACACCAAGCCGGCCAAGCGCCCGGCCGTCCAGGTCGGCGACCCGTTCCAGGAGAAGCTCCTGATCGAGTGCACCCTGGAGATCTTCCGGGAGAAGCTCGTCAAGGGCATCCAGGACCTCGGCGGGGCCGGCCTGTCCTGCGCCACCAGCGAGCTGGCCTCGGCCGGTTCCGGCGGCATGCGGATCGAGCTCGACACCGTGCACCTGCGCGACCACACGCTCTCGCCGGAGGAGATCCTCATGAGCGAGTCGCAGGAGCGCATGTGCGCGATCGTGGAGCCCGACAAGGTCGACCGCTTCCTGGAGATCTGCGAGAAGTGGGACGTCATCGCCAACGTCATCGGTGAGGTGACCGACGGCGAGCGCCTGGAGATCTACTGGCACGGCGAGCTCGTGGTGGACGTCCCGCCGCGCACCGTCGCCCACGAGGGCCCGACCTACCAGCGTCCGTACGCCCGCCCGAGCTGGCAGGACGCGCTGCAGGCCGACGCCCCGACCGCCGAGCGGCTGGCCCGCCCGACCACCGGCGAGGGCCTCAAGGCCGACCTGCTGAAGGTCACCAGCCACCCGAACCAGGCCTCCAAGTCCTGGATCACCAACCAGTACGACCGCTACGTGCTGGGCAACACGGTGCTCGCCTCCGGCGAGGACTCGGGCATGATCCGGATCGACGAGGAGACCAACCTCGGCGTCTCGGTCGCCACCGACGGCAACGGCCGCTTCGCCAAGCTGGACCCGTACACCGGCGCCCAGCTGGCCCTGGCCGAGGCGTACCGCAACGTCGCGGCCGGCGGTGCCAAGCCGCTCGCCGTCTCCGACTGCCTCAACTTCGGCTCCCCCGAGGACCCGGACGTGATGTGGCAGTTCGCCGAGGCCACCCGCGGCCTGGCCGACGCCTGCCTGGTGCTCGGCACCCCGGTCACCGGCGGCAACGTCTCGCTGTACAACCAGACCGGCGAGGTCGCCATCCACCCGACCCCGGTGGTCGCGGTGCTCGGCGTCATCGACGACGTCACCCGGCGTACCCCGCTGGCCTTCGCCGAGGAGGGGCAGCTGCTCTACCTGCTCGGCGACACGGCGGACGAGCTCGGCGGCTCGGCCTGGTCGCAGGCGGTCCACGACCACCTCGGCGGCCTGCCGCCCAAGGTGGACCTGGAGCGCGAGCGGCTGCTCGGCGAGATCCTGATCGCCGCCTCGCGCGACGGCATGATCGACGCCGCGCACGACCTGTCCGACGGCGGTCTCGGCCAGGCGCTGGTGGAGAGCTGCCTCAAGGGCGGTCACGGTGCGCGCATCGTCGTGCCCGAGGGCCAGGACCCGTTCGTCCTGCTGTTCTCGGAGTCGGCCGGCCGCGCCGTCGTGGCGGTGCCGCGCAGCGAGGAGCTCCGGTTCAACGACATGTGCACCGCGCGCGGCCTGCCGGCCACCCGGATCGGTGTCGTGGACGGCGACAGCCTGGACGTCCAGGGCCAGTTCAGCGTCTCGCTGGCGGAACTGACGGAGGCTCACACCGGCGTCATCGAGGCCCTGCTGGCCTGACGCACGGTTCCTGAGGGGCGGGCGGTTCTCTGGTGAACCACCCGCCCCTCGGCGTATGTTGACGCCCATGCCTGCCAAGTCCCGTACGTATCAGCCGCAGAAGGTGAGCGCCGCGTTGGTGGCGCAGAGCGAGGCGGTGCGCGATGTCGTGCACCGGCTGACGGATTCCGACCTCGACCGGACGACCCGGCTCGGCGCCTGGAAGGTGCGCGAGCTGGTGACCCACGTGAGCCTGGCGCTGAGCCAGTTGCTGGGCGTGCTGAACTCGCCGGAGCCGGACGGGCCGGCGCTCCCGCTGGCCGACTACGCGGCGATGGCCGCGACGATGGCCGAGTTCGTCGACAGCGCGACCACGGAGCACGCGGAGACCGGCTTCGCCGGCTCGGCCAAGGAGGTGGCCGCCGAGTTCGACCGGTCGCTCGACGCCGTGCGGGCGGTGCTCGACGGGCCGGCCGTGGCGGACCCGGAGCGGAAGGTCACCTTCCTGACCGGACATCCGATGCTCCTGACCGAGTACCTGGTGTCCCGGCTGGTCGAGGCCGTGGTGCACGCCGACGACCTGGCCGACGCGCTCGGCCTGGACGCCTTCCCGCACGACCCCCAGGCCCTCGCCGCCGTCTCCCGGATGCTGGCCGACGCCCTCGCCGGGCAGGTGCCCGGCGGCGCGGTCGAGCTGCGGGTCCCGCCGTACGCTGTGGTCCAGGCGGTGCCGGGGCCGAAGCACACCCGGGGCACCCCGCCCAACGTGGTGGAGACCGATCCGCTGACCTGGATCCGGCTGGCCACCGGCCGGCTCGACTGGGCGGCGGCGGTGGAGTCGGCCAAGGTGTCCGCCTCGGGGGAGCGCAGCGATCTGCGGGCCTACCTGCCGGTGCTCGGCTAGGACTTCGGCCGGCGGGCCGTCCGGATCCTGTCAGGGGACGGACGGCCCGCTGAGGTACACGCCCTCCGCCGAGTACGGCCAGGCGTTGGGCGCGCAGCCCTTGAGGCCGTAGATCTGCTGCATCATCGCGGGCGCGGGCTTGCCCTCGCCCGGGCAGCTCTCGTGGCCGTGGCCGATCCGGTGGCCCACCTCGTGGTTGACGATCAGCGCCCGGTACTCCTCCAGCGGTCCGCTGAACTGGGGTGAACCGGTGTTCCAGCGCTTGGAGTTGACGAGCACCTGGTTGCCGACGTTGCAGTTGACCTCGCCGTGGGTGTCCAGGCCGGAGGCGCCGCAGATCCGGTCCACGGTGGCCGGGGAGGCGATCTTCACGGTGAAGTCGTACGGGCCGCTCGCGACCAGCTGGAAGCCGTTCTTGTGGTCGTTGGTCCAGCCGCGCTTGTCGCCGAGGATGCCGTGGATCTGCGCGGCGGCGGTCGGGGCGTCGATGCCGATGCCGTCCTCGACCTCCACCCGGTAGCGGCGCACGTTGCCGCGCCCGACCGGTTTGGCGGTGGCGGGGGCGACGGTGAAGGTGCCCGCGCCCTTGGTGGGGCCGGGGTCGGGGCCGGCGGGGGCGGGCGGTGCCACGGGCGGCGGGGTGTCGGCCGGGGGCGGGGTCGGCTCCGGCGTGGCCGTGGCGGTCTGTTCGGCCGGCGGGGCGACCCGCGCCTGGGTGGTCGGGGTGGCGGCCGGGGTTCCCCCCGGGCGGTTCAGCACGACCGCCGTGGCACCCAGCACCAGCGCGGAGACCACCAGCGCCATGAGCATGCCAGGACCGAGTCTGCGCCGCGGTCGGCGGCGTCGGCGACCGCCCTTCCGGGGCGGTGCGGTGCGCCTGCCGACGGATCGGGCTGCGGACATGATCTTCACACTGGCATGGCGAACGGGTGAATGTCTACGTGCCTGGTGGGGAGGTTCGCCACCCCGGGGACGGTGCTCCGTCCGGGACGGCGGTTGACCCCTGCGTCTCGGGTGGCAGACTTCAGGGCATGGCGATTCACAGGAATCTTCTCGACGGTCCCGAACCGACCCTCCTCCCGGAGGAGGAGCGCCCCTACCGGATGCTGGCGGAGGAGTCGGCCTCCCCGACCCAGGTGGCGGCCGAGTTCCCGGCCTTCTGCCTGGCCTGGGCGATGCTCGCCGACGACGCCTTCGCGGCCGGCCGGTACGTCGAGTCGTACGCCTACGCCCGTACCGGCTACCACCGTGGCCTGGACGCGCTGCGGCGCAACGGCTGGAAGGGCCACGGCCCGGTGCCGTGGGAGCACCGCGGCAACCGCGGCTTCCTGCGCTGCCTGGCGGGGCTCGCCCGGGCGGCCGGCGCGATCAAGGAGACCGAGGAGGAGGCCCGCTGCTGGCAGTTCCTGAAGGAGAGCAGCGCGGAGGCGTACGCGGAGCTCAAGCAGTAACCATCCCCCCGACGTGACGGGTGCCCCCGGCGGAGAAACCGCCGGGGGCACCCGTGTCTTCACGCTCGGGGCGCGGGTCCGCACGCTCGGGGCGCGCACTTCCGCGCTCGCGGCGCGGACCTCACTTCAGGCGCTTGCCCGCCGAACGCAGCTGCTCGGCGGCCTCGACCACGCGAGCGGCCATGCCGGCCTCGGCCAGCTTGCCCCAGGTGCGCGGGTCGTAGGTGTTCTTCTTGCCGACCTCGCCGTCGACCTTCAGCACGCCGTCGTAGTTGGCGAACATGTGGCCAGCCACCGGGCGGGTGAAGGCGTACTGGGTGTCGGTGTCCAGGTTCATCTTCACGACGCCGTTCTCCAGCGCGGTGGCGATCTCCTCGGCGCTCGAGCCCGAGCCGCCGTGGAAGACGAAGTCGAACGGGTCGGTCTTGCCGTACTGCTTGCCGATCGCGTCCTGGAGCTCGCGCAGCAGCTCCGGCTTCAGCACGACGTTGCCCGGCTTGTACACGCCGTGCACGTTGCCGAAGGAGGCGGCCAGCAGGTAGCGGCCCTTCTCGCCCAGGCCCAGCGCCTCGGCGGTGCGCACGGCGTCGTTGACGGTGGTGTACAGCTCGTCGTTGATCTCGTGGGTGACGCCGTCCTCCTCGCCGCCGGTCGGGGTGATCTCGACCTCGAGGATGATCTTGGCGGCGGCGGCCTGGGCCAGCAGCTCCTGGGCGATGGCCAGGTTGTCGGAGAGGGTCTCGGCCGAGCCGTCCCACATGTGCGACTGGAACAGCGGGTTCTGGCCCTTGGCCACGCGCTCGGCGGAGACCGCCAGCAGCGGGCGGACGTAGCCGTCCAGCTTGTCCTTCGGGCAGTGGTCGGTGTGCAGCGCGACGGTGACGTCGTACTTGGCGGCGACGATGTGGGCGAACTCGGCGAGCGCGACGGCGCCGGTCACCATGTCCTTGTTGTGCTGGCCGCCCAGGAACTCCGCGCCACCGGTCGAGATCTGGATGATGCCGTCGCTCTCGGCCTCGGCGAAACCACGCAGCGCGGCGTGCAGGGTCTGCGACGACGTGACGTTGATGGCCGGGTAGGCGAACTTGCCCGCCTTGGCCCGGTCCAGCATCTCGTTGTAGACCTCGGGAGTTGCGATGGGCATGCGATCCGCTCCTGTCGGGTTGCGGCGTACGGACGGTGCTGTCCGACGCTGTGTACGCCTTCGTGACGACTCCGTGCCGGCCCGCCGACGCGCGGCGTTGCGGTGTGGCTCTCCGGCACGTTCGAGGCGACCTCCGCGGTACGGCCATGAGGGTGGTGTGCCGTTGCGGACCGGACGCCTGTGCCATCTTCCCAGACTCGTGCCCGCAGGTCAGCAGGAGCCCGGCATGCGGAACGGCGCACGACACGGGCGCACGGCGGGCTCCGGGCGGCCCCGGCGGGGGCCGGGAGCGCTTCCGGCCGGGCAGCGCAGGCGCGGTACGCCCGCTTCGCCGGCAAGGTGCGCCCGCTATCCTGCGCCCGTGGACTACAACCAGCTGGCCGTCAACCTGCTCGACGCCAAATCCCTGATCTCGTCCCTCGGCGCCATCGGGCTGATCGCGATCATCTTCGCGGAGACCGGCCTGCTGGTCGGCTTCTTCTTCCCGGGCGACTCGCTGCTCATCCTCGCGGGTGTCGCCGCCTCGAACGCCGCCTCCTCGGTGCTCGGCGACGGCGCCAAGCTGCCGATCGCCGTGCTGCTGATCGGCTGCCCGATCGCGGCGATCGCCGGCGCCCAGCTCGGGCACCTGATCGGTGCCAAGGTCGGGCCGAAGATGTTCGACAAGCCCGATTCGAAGATCTTCCGCCGCGAGTACGTGGTGAAGGCGGAGGAGTACTTCAACAAGTTCGGCTCCGGCAAGGCCGTGGTGCTGGCCCGCTTCATGCCGATCATCCGGACCTTCCTGAACCCGGTCGCCGGCACCCTGGAGATGCCCGCCCGGACCTTCTTCGTCTGGAACGTGATCGGCGGCGTGCTGTGGACCGAGTCCATGCTGCTGATCGGCTACTTCTTCGGTGACGCGCTCGCCCCGGTGATCGACAAGTACCTGATCCCGGCGGTGCTGCTGATCATCCTGCTGTCGATCTCGCCGATCCTGGTCGAGGTCATGCGCGAGCGGAAGAAGAAGCGGGCCGGCGGTGCCGAGGCCGCCGGCGAGAGCCAGGTCCAGGTCGGCAACGGCCGGCACCGGCGGGGCTGAGGCCGACACCGGCCCCGGCCGGGCCGGGTGCCCGCCGCTCCGGACACGACGGAGGGGCGGGGGGGGGGGGGCGGGGACGGCCCCCGCCCCGCGGCGGGGGGGGGGGCCGGGGGGGGGAGTGGGCCCCGGGGGGGAGGGGGGGCGCGGGGCCGGTCAACACCGCC